>JAICEG010000030.1 GCA_025924295.1 Vicinamibacteria bacterium | reverse complement strand
GGATCTTGAAGGCGCCACCGGGCTGGAAACACTCGCACTTCAACATCAGCCGGATCGGGCCGCCCGACGAGGATCCCTCGGCTGGCGCGGCAACCTCTATCAGCGGTGTTCTGTGAGCGAGCGCGCGGATCCGGCCGGCAGCCAGCCTGATGTCGTCGAGCGAGACGAGCTGACCGTCACCTTCCGCCACGAAGCCAGTATAGTGTGCAGAATGCCGATGCTGAGGTCTGTTGTCGCGTGCACGCTCACCTTGTCGCTCGCCTTTGCCGCCTGTGGTCCGTCCTCTGGAACGGGTGGCTCGAAGCGGCGGCTGTCGATCGCCACGGGAGGAACGGGCGGCGTCTTCTATCCCTACGGCGGCGGCGTCGCCAAAGTCATCACCGAGCAACTCGAAAACGTGGAAGCGACGGCGGAGGTCACGGCTGCCTCGGTCGACAACCTGAAGTTTCTCGAACAAGGCACATCCGACCTGGCGTTCACGATGGCCGACATGGCGCAGGACGCGCTCCTCGGGCGCGACGTGTTTTCAGACTTCGGCGCTGTCAAGGTCCGCACGCTGGCGGTTCTCTACTCCAGCTATTCACATCTGGTGGCCAGGGGCGATGGAGGAATCGCGTCGCTGGCGGACCTGCGTGGACGCGTCGTCTCGACGGGCGCAGCCGGTTCGGGGACCACGGTCATTGCGCATCGCATGCTGCGTGCCGCCGGCCTCGAGCCGGGGCGTGACATCCGCGAGCAGAGTCTCGGCGTCGCGCAGTCGGTCGATGCGCTCAAGGACGGAAAGATCGACGCCTTCTTCTTCAACGGCGGCCTGCCCACGGCGTCCATTCTCGATCTCGTCAACTCGCCCGGTGTGACGGCGCGATTGATCCCGACCGACGCTCCGCTGCCGAAGCTGGAACAACAGTTCGGACCGTCGCTCTACTACCGCGAGATCATCCCCAGGGCGACGTACAGCACTGACGGCGACATCCCGGTGACCGCGGTCGCGAATCTCCTCGTCGCGTCTGAAACGATGCCGGAGGATCTTGCGCACGACATCACGCAGGTACTCTTCGACAAGCAGGGCGAGCTCGCGGCCATTCACCCGCAGGCGCGCACGCTCTCACTCGCGACCGCCTTGACCGGGTCCCCGATCCCCTTCCATCCCGGGGCCATTCGCTTCTATCGCGAACGGAACGTGTGGACGGAACAGTAGTCGATACCGAAACGGGAGCGACGCCCCGCGCAGAGCAGCCAGGCGGTCGGGTCGCAGCGGCGCTCGGTTTCGTGTTGGCGGCCTACGCGCTCTACTGGGTCGTCGGCATCGTCGATCCGCACATCTACCGGGTCAGCTTCCTGCTGATCGCGATCGTGTTGACGATCGTTGCGCATCCCTCCGGGACTCGCAGGTTTCACGTCGTGTGGGACGGCCTGTGGATCGCACTGACGCTGGCCGCATTCGTGTGGCCTCTTCTCGATATCGATGCGTTCGTCAACCGTGCGGCCACTCCCAGCACCATCGACGTCGCCGCCGGCGTCGTCGCGCTCGTCGTCGTACTGGAATCGACGCGACGGACGACGGGCTGGGTCCTTCCGATCACGGCGATCGTGTTTCTCGTCTACGCGGTCACCGGTCCGCTGCTCGACCGCATCGGCCTCGATCTCATCGCGCATCGAGGCTACGGTGTGGCTCGCCTCATCGGCACGATCTACATGACACTCGAGGGACTCTTCGGCGTTCCCCTCGACGTGGCCACCACCTACATCGTCTTGTTCACGATCTACGGCGCGATCCTCGAGCACAGCGGCGCCGGGCGCTTCTTCGTGGATTGGACCACGGCCGCCATCGGGCGATCGGGACGGGGCGCCGGACCCGGACGAACCGTGACGGCAGCAGGCTATCTGCTGGGTGCGGTCTCGGGCAGTGGTGTGGCGAACACCGTGATGCTCGGTGCGGTCACCTGGCCCCTCATGCGACGCGCCGGCTATCCTGCCGACACCGCGGGCGCCGTTCTTGCCGCCGCTGGCATCGGCGCGATCCTGGCGCCTCCGGTCATGGGAGCCGCTGCATTCCTTCTCGCCGAGTTCCTCAACATCTCGTACCTCGAAGTGATCGTCAGCGCGGCGATTCCGGCAGCACTCTACTACCTGTCGATCTTGCTGATGGTGGAAGCCGATTCACGCCGTCTCGGTCTTCGCCCGGTTGACGCCGAACTGCCAACACTCGGCACGCTGACCCGGCAGGGGTGGTACCACTTCGCGTCGATCGCCTCGATCGTGGTCCTCATGCTGCAGGGCTTCACGACTTTCCGCTCGGTCTTCTGGGCCATGGTGCTGGCCATTCTCCTGAGCTTCCTCAATCGTGACACTGCGCTCACACCTCGCCGGCTCGCCACAGCGCTTTCCGCTGGTGGCCGCGGCGTGCTGCCGATCGCGGCCACAACGGCGGCAGCCGGAATCATCGTCGGCGTCGTGACACTGACAGGACTGGGGTTGAAGATCGCCGGATTGATCGTCGCGCTCGCAGGCGGCAATCTGTTGTTGACCATCGTCTACGCGGCCCTGGCCGTCTGGATGCTTGGCCTTGCCGTTCCGGTCACGGCGTCCTACATCATCGCCGCCGTGATGGTCGTGCCAGCGCTCGTGCAGGTCGGTGTGGCCGACATCGCCGCGCACATGTTCGTCTTCTACTACGCGGTCCTGTCCGAGGTGAGTCCGCCTACGGCGCTCTCGCCGTTCGCAGCCGCCGCGATCACGGGTGGCAATCCGTTCCGGACGACGATGCTGGCGTGGAAGTACGCGGCGCCTGCGTTCGTCGTGCCGTTCGCGTTCACGATCGATCCGCGCGGCCTTGGTCTGTTGCTGCACTCGACGCCTATAAACGTGGTCTGGGCAACAGTGTCCGCAGTCCTGGCGGTCGTCGCACTTGCCGCCGCGTCAACCGGGTGGATGCGCAGCTCCCTCTCACGGCTCGAGCGTGTGATTGCCGCGGTGTCAGCCGTGCTGCTCTTCATTCCGCGAGGAACCTTCTCGGCTGCGGGAGCGCTGCTGCTGACCGTCGTCATTGCTCGGCAGTCGAGAAAGTGAGCGTGACGTTTTGGGAGCTGGACGTGGGAGTTGGGAGTTGGAAGTTTCTGAGATAGCTTGTCCTATGGCCCGCTACACGCTCGTCTATGGCATCAGGATCGTTCCAGAGGGCTCACTCGTCGACGCGAGCGAGGCACGTCTCACGCTGAGTGACGGCGAGACCGCCGGTCTCACGTTACACACGATCGACGGCACGATTCCGCAGTTGCGACGCGCGCTCGACCGCAGCTTGGATGCGTTCTTCGACTTTCTGCCTGGCGTGAGCGAAGAGGACAAGCGGGAATTCGACGATTCCTGATCCCAGATAGCACTTGCCTCACGTGCCTACGACACACTGAGGCACCTACGCGGAACCGCAGTTGTGGCTAGGCTGCCGCTTCCTGCCGCGAGCGGAATTCCTCGATCAAACCCGCGACATTGCCGCCAACCGAGTGGAGCGTCGGTGTCCATCCCAGCGCGCGAGCGCGCGGGCTGCGGACGATTTGATCGAGCGCGAGCGCATCGGCGTATTGCCCCATCTTGGCGCGCGCCTCTTCGATCGGCACGTGCCGAACGTCCGGCTGCACCATGACGTGTCGGGCGATCGCCTCGACGATGTCGGCAACGCGTTCATCCGCTTCGTCGTTGGCGTGGAAGATCCCCGACGCATCGGGGTGCACCGCCAGCCGAACGTAGAGGTCGGCGAGATCGCGGTCGTAGACGCACGGCCAATGATTGCTGCCATCGCCGACGACACGAACCAGACCGTTCTTCGCGTTCTTCAACAGGTCGCTGATGATTCCGCGCGCCCCACCGTAGACGATACCGGGGCGAACGATGGCGGTGCGAATCCTGCCCCCGCGCGACAGACTGCGCACGAGCTCCTCGTGCTCCGGGCGCCACGCCACGAGCGGAGTCGGCTTGAGCGGTGAATCTTCCGCGGCGGGCCCGCTGGTATCACCCAGCACCCAGACACCGGAGGTGTAGATGAACGCTGCGGCGTGACCGCTGTCGATGCGGCGGCCGGCGGCGCCCGTCAGCGTTTCGATGGCGAGACGATCGACTTCGACCACTCGCTTCGACCGCTCGGACGCCGCGTGCACGATCACGTCGGCGTCCTCGGCGGCAGCCACGTACCCGGCGGGTTTGCCGAGCTCACCCACGATGGGACGACCGCCGCGGAGCGAGACGTGCTCAGCCCTCTCCGGATCGCGGACGAGCGCCGTGACCTGATGTCCCGACCGCAGGGACGTTTCAAGAATCGCCGAGCCGATGTAGCCGGTCGCGCCGGTCAGAAAGATCCGCATGACGGAGCCGTCTATTCTAGCCGGTCTTCACCCCGGATATCCGAACTTTGCCCTAGATATCCCAGACGCGCTCGCCATCGAAGAACGTGATGACACCGTCTTCGCTGACTTTGAGCACCGGCCCGAACCGGCTCGCCGCAAGTGCGGCCGTCGTCCGTGCCCCTTCGACCTCACCGTCCTGCTCGGATCCTTCCGCTGGAGGATGACGAAGAATTGCCCCCGCCGCCAGCAAACGACCGTGACGATCCATCACGATCGCGCCGTCAAGCGAGGCCAGCGCCTCGAATACGGTGGGATCCAGATCCGTTGCCGACCGCCCTTCGAGCAGATGCAGCAGGTCGCGCCGCGATGGGTCTTTTCTTGACGAGGCGCTCGACTGTGAGCTGTCGAGCCGGTCGGCCGGCACGACCAGCTGGGAGACCGCCGTTTGAGCGTCGCGAGCGACCACGAAAAGGGCGCCCTCGCGTGCGTCTGCCAAATCGAGCGCGGCCTGGAAGATGCGGATCGCCAGCGCATCTTCGCCAACCGCCTCCGCCCACTGGCGATACTTCGCCTGCAGATCCAGCAGATGCCAGCGGGCGCCACGAAAAGTGAAAAGCTCAGCTCCCTCCGCGAAGACTTTGATCTCGCGCGACGGGCTCAGCACCGCGCAGATGTGGCCGTGCTGGAGCGTGGCCCGCGCGTGCGATTCATAGGCCTTGGCACACGGCACCTGCAGCATCTGGTTCCGGCAGGCCTGATTGCCCCACCGTTCGATGTCGATCAGGTCGAGCAGCCGGCCTTCCGAGTTGGCGAGAAAAACCGTGCGAATGCCGTCCGCCAGCCGATAGAAGCTCTTGATCGCCGTCAGCGACTCCGCGTAGGCGGGCGCGTGTGCCGGAAGCAGGACGCCCGGACGATACGGATCTTCGGGCGTACTCAGCAGCAGAACACCCGTCGTAATCGGCCGGTTTTCGTAGGATGAGAGGGCTGCGACGCGAAGCAGCTCGATGATCGACGCCACACGGTCGGCGCGCGCTTCGCGTGCCTCGATGGCATACGCGCGCGGATCGAGGAACGCACCGACGTAGCGATCCTCGATCGCGCCGCGAAACAGGTCACCGCGTTCGGCGATGATGCGCGGATTGAGGATCGCGCTGAACCGCGCCGCCAAAACGGCGCCAATCGCCTGCGCGAGCCTGACTTCATGTGCCGTGAATACCCACCGACCTGGGACGCGCAGCGTGTACCGCGTCCCGAACCACCTGACGATCAACGCCGCCGGGTTTGCCGACGGCTCGATGGCGAGACGGCCGTCCGACGACACCGAGGGCGTCATCTCGGTATCGAGCGTGGCGCGCTCGAAGAACTGGCGCAGGGCCGACTGCAGCAGGCTGTCGTAGGCCGCGCCGACGGCCAGTGTTGGCGGTGGTGATGAGGACATCGATTCTGCCGAATGGGCCTTCGCTTCTCCGGATCATAATTCACAGGTGCGCCGGGACACCCTCATCGACTTCTTCCAGGACCTGATCCAGCTCAAAGGAACCTTTCTCGTCTTCGACGATGGCTACCGCAGGCGTGAATACAGCTACGAAGATGCTGGACGCGCTGCACGCGGTTTCGCAGCCCGGCTGGCGCAGGCCGGGCTCACGAAGGGCGACAAGGTGGTGTTCTGGGGCGAGAACAGGCCCGAGTGGGTCGTCTGCTACTGGGGCTGCCTGCTGGCCGGAATCGTCGTCGTTCCGATTGACTATCGATCGTCAGCCGACTTCGTCGCGAAAGTTCAGCGGCTCGTGAACGCTCCCGTGCTCATCGTCGGCGACGATGTGGAATCAGGATTCGACTTCGCGAGCGGCGCCGCCCAGGCTCAATTTCGTTTGCTCTGGCAGTTCGCGGAACTCGACTGGACGACTGATGGACCGCTGCCGGCTGTTTCGATCTCACGCGACGACATCATCCAGATCATCTTCACGTCCGGAGCGACCGCCGAGCCCAAGGGCGTCGTCATCCGTCATCGGAACGTGCTGGCCAACATCGTTCCGGTCGAACGCGAGGTAGCGAAATATCGAAATTACGCGCGGCCGTTCCATCCACTCCGCTTCCTGAACCTGTTGCCGCTCAGCCACATGTTCGGGCAGTCGATGGCGAGCAACATCCCTCCCATGGTGAACGGCACCGTCATCTTCACGCGCAGTTTCAACCCGCACGACGTACTGAACTTGATCCATCGCCGCCGGATTTCCGTGCTCGTGTGCGTTCCCAAGATCCTTGGCGTGCTGCGCGATCACGTCGTACGCACATTTCCGGAGGCCGCCGAGCCAGCGCCCGCCGGGATCTCGATCGCCGGCCGCTGGTGGAAGTATCGGCGGGTCCACCGGGCATTCGGGCTGAAGTTCTGGGCGTTTGTCGTGGGCGCCGCCCCTCTTCCTTCAGACCTGGAGGAATTCTGGCGACGCCTCGGATTCGCGGTGATCCAGGGCTACGGCCTCACGGAGACCGCGCCCATCGTCACCTTGAACCACCCGTTCAGGACGAGCAAGGGATCGGTGGGCAAACCGATCGAAGGCGTCGAGGTTCGCATTGCCGAGGACGGCGAGATCCTCGTGCGTGGCGAGAACGTGACGAGCGGCTATTACGACGCCGCCGCAGAAGCCCGACGCCCCAACCCTGAATCGCGCACGCTCGACAGCGACGGCTGGCTGCACACCGGCGATATCGGCGAGCGCGACGAGCAGGGGCGCTTGTTCATCAAGGGCCGCAAGAAGGAAATGATCGTGCGGCCCGATGGGCTCAACGTGTTTCCCGAGGATGTCGAGCGTGTACTCGATGCCCAGGACGGCGTTCGTGAGTCAGCGGTCGTCGGTGTCGTCGACGGCGCCGAAGAGCGCGTACACGCCGTGCTGGTGCTCGAGCCGGGTGGCGACGCCGCGGCAGTGATTCGCCAGGCCAATGCCCAACTCCAGGACCACCAACGTGTACGGACATCGTCCGTGTGGCCGGCCACAGAACTGCCGCGAACGGAAGGCACGAGGAAGCTGAAGCGGCGCGCCGTTCGCGAGTGGGTGGAATCCGGAGGTTCGGCCGCTCCCGCTGCCACGGGTGACACGTTCGAAGAGCTGCTCGGACGATTCGCGCACGGCCGGGCGCTCGGTGGATCGACAACGCTCGATGAGCTCGGGCTGAGCTCGCTCGAACGGGTGGAGTTGATGGTCGCGCTGGAAGATCGATTTCAGACGCGAATCGACGAAGGTCGTTTCTCCGAGGTGGCCAGCATCGGCGATCTGAAGCAGCTCATCGAACGCGGCACCACAACGGAGACCGTCGACGAACCAGTAGATTTTCCGGTGTGGAATCGCAGCTGGCCCGTTTCACTCATTCGACGTTTGTCGCAGGCGACCTGGATCCTCCCTCTCGCCCGGGCCTTTGCGCATACACGGGTAGAGGGACTCGAACATCTGCGCGACCTTGCCGGGCCGGTCGTTTTCGCCTCGAACCATCAAAGCCACATGGACGTGCCGGTGATCCTCTCTGCGCTTCCGGGACGGTGGCGAGCGCGCGTCGCACCGGCGATGGCCAAGGAGTTCTTCAAGGCGCACTTCTTTCCGGCCGGCTTCACCTGGCGGGAATGGTTCACCAACACCGTCAACTACTATCTGGCCGCGTTTTATTTCAACGCGTTCCCGCTTCCACAGCGCGAAGCCGGCGCGCGGCAAACACTGCAGTACATCGGCGAGCTGACGGGTGACGGCTGGTCGATCCTGATTTTCCCGGAGGGTCTGCGCTCGCCGACCGGCGACATCAAGGCGTTCCGCGGAGGCATCGGCATGATCGGCTCACGCCTCGCCGTGCCGATCGTCCCCGTTCGGGTCGACGGCGTCGACAGGCTGCTTCCCGTCGGCGGCTCATTCGTACGGCCGGGACGCGTACGAGTCGCATTTGGTGCACCACTCCGCCTACATGGTGCTGATTACGCCGCGCTCGCATCGACGGTGGAGCAGGCCGTGCGAAACCTTTAACAACGCACTTAACAACTCTGCCGCGCCGCACTTTTCCTTCACGATCGTTGACTTTTAACCCATGAAAATAAGGCACTTGCAAGCAACTCGTGGATGTGGCACCCTACTTGCTAACTTCTTGGTCAGAAGGACCCTCATTGAGCAAAGATGATCTGATTGACATGCAGGGAACCGTCGTGGCGGTTCACTCCGGTGGGTTGTACCGCGTGCAGTGTGACGCGGGGCACGAGGTGCTGGCGCAGTTGAGCGGTCGGATGCGCCGTTTCCGAATCAAGGTTGTTCCAGGCGACCGCGTTACCGTCGGCGTATCACCGTACGACCCGGTTCGCGGCATCATCACCTTCCGGGCTCGATAACTCAGTTCGTGAGCAGCACCGGTAAATCATTCAGTTGAGCAAAAGCGGTACCCCATCACCATCGAGACGTCGCGGCCGCCGCCAGCCGCCACATCGTCGATCAGCGCGGCCGCACAAGGCGCCCACGCCCGAGCCGGCTGTGCTCGCGTACGAGCCGGTGCTATTCGATCCCGCGCCCATCCCGTTCGACAAGCTCTCGCTCGATGAACGACTGCTGAGCGGCATCCGCGATCTCGGGTGGGGGGAAACACGGCCCGTCCAGAGTGGTGTGATTCCGCTGGCGCTCGCCAGCGGTGACGTGATCGCCTGTGCGGAAACAGGAACGGGCAAGACGGCGGCGTTTCTCGTCCCGATTCTCCAGCGGTTTCTCAACGAGCCATCGCCCCAGCCGCCGCGTACACGTGCGCTCGTCCTCGCGCCGACACGCGAGCTCGCCGTTCAGATTGAAGACCAGGTGCAGGGGTTGACCTACCACACGACGGTGTCGAGCATTGCTGTCTTTGGCGGCGTGCCGATGGATGCCCAGGAGCGGGCGCTGCGCGCGGGCGTCGACATCGTGGTCGCCACACCAGGACGGCTCATGGATCACATGCGACACGAGTCGACCGACTTCGGTGCGCTCGAGGTGCTCGTGCTCGACGAAGCCGATCGCATGCTCGACATGGGCTTCTGGCCTGACGTCCAGCGCATCCTCTCGGCGCTGCCGGTCTCGCGGCAGACACTGCTCTTCTCGGCAACGATGCCCGGAGAAGTGCTCAAGCTGACGCAGGAGTTCCTGCGCTCGCCCAAGTACATCCAGGTCGGTCGTCGAGGAGGCCCGGCGCAAACGATCTCGCACGCCGTGCAGACGATGGCGTCCAACGAGAAGACGACGTGGCTGGGGCGCTGGCTGCGCGACGAAGCGATCGGACCGGTGCTGATTTTCTGTCGAACGAAGATCGGCGCCGAGCGACTGGCTCAGCGCCTGAGCGGCATGGGCATTCGCGCCGCGTCTCTGCACGCCGATCGCACGCAACAGCAGCGGATGGCAGCAGTAGAAGGATTTCGAACCGGCACGTACCCGGTCCTGGTGGCAACCGACGTGGCTGCACGCGGCCTCGATATCGATGGCATCGCCCATGTCGTCAACTACGAAGTGCCTGACACTCCGGAAGCCTACGTCCATCGCGTGGGCCGAACCGGGCGTGCCGAGGCCACGGGCAGCGCCCTGACGCTGGTTGCGCCCGAAGAGTTGCGCGCGCTTCGCGCGCTGGAGAAAGCAGTTGGAGTCCAACTTCAGTAACGGTCCGATGGACCCGCCGTCCGAGGATCCGCCAGGCAGTAGTGAATCGCCCGGGCAGCCTGCCGCCCCCCAACCCGCGGGCGCGGTGCGATTCAACTCCTGTCGATGGCAGCAGCCTGCCGAAGAAGGCAATGCGGCGTTCTGCACGCATCGCGAGGTGAAGCCCTACGCCGGCACGACCGGGTTCGACCCGGAAGCCTGGTGCGTGGACTGCCAGCACTACAAACTCCGCCGCGCACCGAAGAAGCGGAATCCAGACGAGTATCGCTATTAGCTGGTTTCAGCGATCAACTCCCAACCTCCAACTCCCAATGACCAACTTCGAATCCTGAACCATGTGGGATTTGGTAGTTGGGAGTTGTCTTTCGCTCAGTCTGAAAACTCTCGCGCCAGGTGAACCCACTCGCCGTTGGGCGCCAGTTCCTGATACGCGCGCCAATGCAGCCGCGCCTCCTGCGAGAGGCCGCTCTTCTCGAGTGAGACCGCCAGGTAGAAGTGCGCGTCCGCGTAGGTCGGATTGAGACTCAGCGCATCGCGATAGCACGCTTGCGCCTCGGGGTAGCGACCGAGGTCGTGAAAGATGTTCCCCAGGTTGAAGTGCGACTCGAAGACACCGGGCTCGAGGCTGATGGCCCGCTCATAGAGCGCCTGCGCTTCAGCCATCTCGTTTCGCGCGTAATGAATGTTGGCGAGATTGATCAGTGCGGGAACCAGGTTCGGGTCGATTTCAAGCGTTCGTCGATACGCGTCGAGCGCGTCATCGAAGTGAGACGGATCCCCGTCATCGAGCGATGAGGCGGCAGCGAACTCCTGCTCAGCGACGAGAGACTCATCCACCACTGGTCCGCCGAGGAGCCGTACAAGCGGCGGAGGCTCCGGTCGTTTGAGCTGAAGGATCTTTGCCGGCCGCGCGTCGAGGCGAAAGTCGAACGTCAGCTGCCCGTGGCGTGACGCCAGCAGGTTGCGCAGCACCGCCCGGAAACTTGCGCCCTCCGCCAGTTCAGCGTCAGCCTGCCGAATCGTCGCCAGATCCGCGAATGCGTAGAAGACTTCGCCATGTGCACGATGGGACGGCTGGATCAGCCCCCATTTCTGCATATAGCGGAGGTGATCCTCGCGCAAGTGCGTGTGTCGCTCGAGCACCTGCCGACGCGAAACCGCACTGGGACCAGGAGTGGCCACTGCGTCACTCACTATAATCCACTCATGGTGCTTGCGGGCGACGTCGGCGGAACCAAAACCCTGCTGGGTCTCTTCGAGCCGAGCGAGCGCCGGCCGATCGCGCGTGCGACGAAGAGCTACGAGACGACTGCCTACTCGTCGTTCGTCGAGATGCTCGACGCGTTCCTGCGCGACGTTCAGGCGTCGGGTCAGGTGCGCGCAGTGGCACTGGGCGTCGCCGGACCCGTCGTCCAGGACCATGCGCGGCTGACCAACGTCGGCTGGAACATCGCCGCAGCTGACGTCCGGTCGCATCTCGAGACCCCACACGTCCACTTGCTGAACGACCTTGAAGCGATGGCGTATTCGATCGAGGTCCTCCAACCCGACGAACTACGGGTGCTGCAGGAAGGTGAGCCCGATAATGAGTCGGGCGCCGCCGTCATCGCCGCGGGAACCGGCCTGGGCCAGGCCTACCTGCACCGCCGGAACGGGCGGCTGGTTCCTGCGCCATCGGAAGGGGGACACGCCGACTTTGCGGCACGAACCGATCGTGAGGCGGAACTCGTGCGCATGTTGCGCGAGCGCTTCGGACGCGTCGAGGTCGAGCAGGTGCTGAGCGGACAGGGCCTGCTCAACATCCACCGGTTGACACATCGCGGCGGCGAGTGCGCCGTCGTCGACGACCTGGATTCGCCCGACGCTCCAGCCGCCGTTTCCAGGGCGGGGCTCAGCGGTCGCTGCCAGGGATGCGCCGAGGCGCTGCGGATGTTCGTGAGTGCGTATGGAGCCGAGGCGGGCAACCTCGCCCTGCGCGGCCTGGCGCTCGCCGGCATCTACGTGGGTGGCGGCATCGCTCCGAAGATCCTGCCCGCCATCGAAAACGGCAGGTTCATGGAAGCCTTTCTCGACAAGGCGCCGATGACCGACATGCTCACCAGGGTCCCGGTCAAGGTCATCATGAATTCGGAAGCCGGACTGATTGGAGCGGCCACCTTCGCCAACGAGTTCGCGCGATAAAAGGACCAAGAACCCGCGATAAAAGGACCAAGAACCAAAGAACGAAGCACCAAGGACTCAAGACGTCTGCCACGACCGTCCCGGCCAGATCCCTTCCAGGTAGGCCGAGAGCGCGGCACGAAACTCCTGCACGGATCCGTAGCGTTGGTTCGGATCGGTTTCAACGGTCTTCACCAGGATCTCTCTGAGCTCCGGATCGATCTCTCCATCGGCCCTGACTGACGCACTCACTTCACTGTCCCACGTCCATTGATACCCGGCGAGCGCCGTGTAGAGCACCGCACCCAACGAGAAGAGATCGGCGCGAGCATCGGGCGCCTGGTGCGCCACCTCCGGCGCGCAGTAACCGGCGGTCGTCGGCGGGTTGTAGAAGTCGCCCGCCGAATGCCGGGCGTGCTCATATGACGACTCGAAATCGACGATCCGGATCACCGGCTTCCCCTGCTCGGTCCGATACAGGATGTTCATCGGGTTCAGATCGACGTGGTAGATCCGGAGGCCATGCAGTTCGCTCAGGGCCTTCGCGACCTCGATCGACATCCTCAGGTGGGCGACCATCTTCGCCGGCATGCGCTCGGGCCCGATGGCTGTGGCCAGGGGGAATTCGTCGAACATCGAGGTAATGAGGTACACACGCCCGTCACGCAGTTTCCCGTGTTCCAGCACGAGCGGGAAGTATCGTGAAGCCGGCAGTTCGCGGTTGACGGTCGAGAGCGTGGCGATCTCGTTGCTCAGGTTGTGCTGGTAGATCGTCCCGGGCTTGGACGTCAGCTTGATGAGTGCGTTCGCGCGGCTTTTCTTCTCGCGCCCGACGTAGAGGTGATGTCGCGCGTGCTCACCGTGACCGGTGCGATCGGTGGACAGCCGCTGAATGGTCGTGAACCGATCGAAGGGCGGCGATTTGCTGTCGATATCCAGTTATTTCCTCATCTCGTCGAGAGCTTTGACTCCCGACCTCATGGCCAGCCACCAGGTCGCCATGCAGAGCGCAGCCGCCGCGGCAAAGCTTGCGGCGATCATCGCCTGGCGCTCGGGTGTCAGGCGGTAGCGGAAGCGCCCGGTCAACGACAGCAGGTACATCGATGAGGGCCAGCCGACCAGCACAATCGTAACGATAATCAGCGCAACGGCAGCAATCATGAACATGACGCCGCCGTAGGAGCCTGCCGCCTGCGTCGCGTCCGCATGGAAGCGCGGATATCTGGCACCGAGACCTGCTGCCAGCCCGACGAGCGCAAACGTCAGGAACAGAATAGCCGCAGGGGATACCAGCTTCAGGAAGGGATCCACGCCCAGCAGCTCGTTCGCGGCAATCGTCAACACTTCGGTGAACACCAGCACCGGGACCACCGCGGTCCAGAACTTCGACCACAGGAAGTCGTGCATCGAAATCGGCGACGTCCGGATGATCCAGAACGCCTGACCCTCGGCCGACACGGCCGGGAACACGAACCGCACGGCGACAGTCGCCATCACGAAGCCCGCCATCCCGAGATTGATGAACGCGTAGACGTTTTTGATGAAGCCGCTCATGTACGGAATGCGGTCGAGATCGAGTACGCGGAAGTTGTAGAGGTAGAGCAGCACCAGCGCAATCAGCGGCAGCAACTGCACCCATTGGCTGACATCGCGCAGGAAGATCTTGACGTCCTTCACGAGCAACTGTCGCCGCACGGCTGAGAGCGGCAGCACCGAGGCCACGAGGTCGAGCGTTCGGAAGTGGGCGAAGCGGGTCTTCGGCGCCTCCTGCGCGCGGCTGTACCCGGTGAAGTGCCATCGCCGATGGGCCGCGCCAAGCAGCACCGTAAAGGCGCCTGCGGTCGTCCAGAGCGCGCTTTGGTGCAACCAGTCGAACCCACCCTGCATCGCCGCAAACAACGATTCACCCGCCCAGAACGACGGGAGCAGCGGCGTGACGGGTGATTGCAGGGTTGCGAAGAAGTCCGTGATGTCGGGCAGCGATTCGACGCGCAGCAGCCGCTCGGGCTGAATGAACCTGAGAAGCAGCACGACCGCGGCGGCGAAGACCAACCCCATCAGCATCAGCAGGTCGCGCGCGCGTCGCGCCGGGAACACGTTCACGACGAAGAGCGTGCAGGCCGAGCCGACCGCAACGGGGATGATCGAGAAAGGAATGACCGTCGCGATCGTCGTCGCGTAATAGCCATACGACGCGCATCGCCCGACCCCGATGCCGATCAGCACCGGTGCCATGAAGATGACGACCATCCACGAAGCAGAGCCAACCGTCCGGGTAAAGCGTGCCAGAAACAGGCGCGACGATGAAACCGGACCCGCCATGATCAGGCGCAGGTCGTCGGAGAGGAAGAACGTGGAGAGCGCCGTGACCACGCCGCTGAAGGCGAGGAACGCGAGGAATGACAGGAAGAGCCACGACAGGCCGAGCCGGAGGAGGTAGTCGCCGAACTCTTCGTATGCCGCCAGCTGCGACGTCACCCAGTACGCGCCGTAGAACAGCGCGCCCGCGACCAGCAGGCCGATAGAGCCGAAGACAAGTCCCCGAAAACCGTCGCCCTTCTCGCCGCGGCGAACGCGGTTGCGCGATGCCCAGGCATGCGGAAGCAGCAGGAATGGAAAGGGCTGTGTCACCGCCACTAAACCTCGTCGATCTCCTGCAGCGCGCTGCCGCCGGTCAGCTTCAGGAAGACCGACGTGAGATGTTCGTCGCTGCTGCTGCCCGCCATCTGCTTGACTTCGTCAACCGTGCCGTGCGCGATGATGCGCCCCTTCTGGATGATGCTGACGCGCTGGCACATCTCCTGTGCGACTTCGAGCGTGTGCGTGCTCATCAGGATCGCGACGCCGCGTTCGCTCATGCGTCGGAACACGTCCTTGATGAGACGCGCGCCGCGCGGATCGAGCCCGACCATCGGTTCATCGACCGCCACGGCCTGCGGTCGATGCAGGAACGCGGCGCTCATGACCAGGCGCTGTTTCATGCCATGCGAGAAACTCTCGACCAGCTGGTGTTCCCACTGACGAAGCTCGAACAGGTCGAGCATTTCGTGAACGCGACTCGCGACATTGCCGTTGCCGAACCCGTACAACCCGGCGTGGAACGTGAGGAATTCCCCGGCGGTGAGCTTGTCGTAGATGAACGGACGATCGGGAATGAAGCCGAGTGCGCTCTTGGCTGCTTCGGGCTCGTGTTCGAGATCGTGGTTGTCGACGAGGATGCGGCCCGACGTCGGCTTCAGCAGTCCGGCGATCATCCGCATCGTCGTGGTCTTGCCTGCGCCGTTGGGACCGAGGAAGCCGTGAATTTCTCCGGGTTTCACGTCGAGCGAGACACCGTCAACGGCCCGGAAGCGGCCGTACTCCTTCACCAGATCCTGAACGGCAATCATCGGGAACCTCGCGCGTCTCCTGGTTTCGCGTCCCTGCCGCACCGGCAGCCGCTCGCGGTGCGCGGCAGATCGATCGGGAGCACAGCATCAGCGGCATCCACAGCAGGTGCGGCCGGCTTGCCAACAATCACGCGATCGGTGCCGGGCGCGAGCTCGAGCTCGTCGATCGTCATCTTCAACCGCCCGATGAGAGGCAGAATCGCCGCCTGGCGATCGAGACCACCGCGTGCGAGGCGGAGATGCGTGGCATCGGCGGGGAACTGGTTGAGCGTGGGATCGACCGGCAGCCACAGGCCGAGCCCGTCGCGTTCGGTGATGTAGACCTCGGGCCAGGCGTGGTAGTAGAACGCGCCGTGCATGAAGACGAGGCCCACGGCGATGCGCGCGGGAATACCGACCGAGCGCGCCATCGCCACGAAGAGCGCGGTGTGCTCGTTGCAGTCGCCAACTTTCGTGCGCAGGACCTCGCGAGCCGACGGCAGGCTGACGGTCGGCTTTTTGTCGAGCAGCCCATTGACATAGCGGGTCAGCCGCTCCGCGCGCTCGCGATCGCCCTCGACACCCTCGACCGCGATCTCGGCTTCGGCGCGAATCAGCGGATCGTCGCTCTCGAGCAGCGGCTCGGCGGCAAGGTAGGCGCGTGCGGCAGGGTCGGGGGCACCCGGCCGCAGCAATCGCGGATCCGTCAGCTCAATCACGCTGCCACGACGGGTCTGGCCCACGCCATCGAGATCGGCCTCCGACAAGTCCGCACCTTCGAGTCGCAGCTTCAGCCGACGGACATCCCGTGGCTCATCGATGCGCTCCTTGGTCACCGGGACGACGGCAGCCGCCTGCAGCAGATCTGCCTGAATCCGGCCTGGCACCGAGAGCCCTTGCGCGCGTTCGGCGGGCTCGCGCACGGTGATGAGACCGAGCGGGCTTTCCTCGCGCACGACCTCGCCGGTGTCGGTCACCCAGGACGTTGTCTGCAGTCCGCGAAAATCCATGTCCACGCGAAACGCCGGTACGATCGTGTCGTTCGCCCTGACCATTGCGCGGTCGCCGACACGGATGGACACCTTCGCGATCTGCAGCGTCGCCGGATCGAGCACAGTCCACTCATGGCGTGTGCCAGGGGTCAGCCGCTTGTCGGCAAGAAGGCGCGAAAGGTTCTGGGTCATCACCGGTGCCTCAGGGAGATCACGCGTTTCCGTGCGCGTCGCTCCTCCGGATGTGATCGCGAGGTGCACGCGCCAGGTCGATGTGGCTGAGGGACGGTCTACCGTGCCCTTCACCACAACCGGGCCCGTGCCGGGATCGAGCGAGAACTCGAAGCTTCGAAGCGTGAAGCTGGAATCGACGCGCGCGGTCGTACGCAGTCGTGCGGCGGTGTCCTGCCCGAGCAGGAGCATCTGCATCCGGCCGTCCTCCTGCAGCTCGAAGCCATCCTCGGTCGGTGTGGTCTGACTGACGGTGAAGCCGATCTTCTCGCCGCGGTAGTAGACGCCGCGCCACACGGCGGTCGAGCCATAGCGCGCCAGATCGGTTGCGAGGTTCCTTCCTGCGGAAGACCCGTATGACTTCGCCACCAGCGTGGCCATCGTCGCGACCCAGGCGATCAGGACGATGAGCGCGATGGGCCGAGTGACGACGCGCGGCAGAGGTCGGAAAAAGGGCAGCGACACGGATATCCAGTCGGAGTATCGGTGGTGTCGACGGGCATCTTTAGCCGAACCACGTCGTGTCCGGCCGAGGCCGGACCGATGTGCGAAGCTGTGAAAAACCAGCGAGTCCGGCTAAGCCCTGAAGAGCGTCAGCGCAAAGCGGGCGTCCTCATCGATCCATTGCTCGCCGCCGGAGAACCCGGCCAGACGCCCTTCCGAAAGGACCTGCTCGGGGTCGTACTTGTACGAGCTCTCCGTCCAGATCGATTCGTCTTTCTTGAATTCGATCTCGAGATCGGCCGCCGCAATGCGCACCAGCTGCGCCCGAGTACTCACCAGGTGCATCTCGACGCGGCTCTCGTGGGGGTTCCACAAGGCGCGATGCGCGAAACTGTCCAGGTCGAAGGTCCCGCCAAGCTCGTCATTGATCCGCCGCAGCAGGTTGCGGTTGAACGCTGCAGTGACCTGCAGGGGATCGTCGTACGCCAGCTGAAGCGCGCGCTGAGACTTGATGAGATCCGTCCCGAGCAGCAGGGCATCGTCTTTGGCGAGCGACGCACGGATCTGGCGCAGCAGATCTCTCGCCGCCGGCGGATCGAAGTTGCCAATGTTCGAGCCGAGGAACAGCACCAGCCACGCGCCATGACCACGATGCGTGGCAAGCCGAGACAGCCCCTGCTCGTAAGTGCCTTGAAACGTGGTCACCGGAATCGCGGGAAGCACCGCCAGCCGCGCGCGTGCGCTGCGGAGCGCGGCGGGCGAGATGTCGACGAGATGCACGCGCCGGAAACGCTCGTGGCTGTTTTCGAGCAGCACCGCGAGTTTCTCGCCGTTACCACACCCCAACTCGGTGATGTTCAACGGCCGCGGCAACGGCTCGAAGATCTCGCGCGCGTGGCGCGCGAGCAACGCCGTCTCTGCGCGCGTGACGCGATACCACGGCAGCCGGCAGATGGCATCGAACAGTGCCGACCCTAACGCATCGTAGAAATAGCGCGACGGCAACTGGCGTGGTGTCCGCTGCAAGTACTCGGCGACGTCCGTGACGAAGTCCGTGGCGGTCGATGGTGCAAGTCTTTCCGACGGCAGCAGCATTACACCTCCCCTGCGCAGCGGAACGTCGCGTAGACGTAGGGATAGCGTGGGCGGAACCAGTTGCGGAAGCCGCGCCGCACGAGCGAGCGAGCAGTAAGCGGCGAGGCGCCCTTCATCACGAAGTGATCGCCGTCGAAGAAGTCTGCCGAGTATTCCGGGTACGTTGGCAGCGGCTCGAACCCGTCGAACGGCGCAAAGGTGGTCGCCGTCCATTCCCAGCCGTTGCCGATCAGATCGTGGACGCCAAAGGCGCTCGCACCTTCGGGATGAACCCCCACCGGTTCCGGATCCCATCGCATGAAGTCGAAATTGCCGGGAACCGGGCTGCTCATGCTCTGTCCCCAGGGATAACGACGCTCGTACTCCTCTGGCGTCCCGAACGCCGCACGGTGATACTCAGCTTCCGTCGGGAGCCGCATTCTCCGCCAGCGTGCGAAGGCGTTGGCTTCGGCCCACGTCACATAGACGGGCCATGTCTCCGGCAGCGCCACGCGCTCGAACATGCCGCGCCAGAACCACCGGTCACCATCGCGCTCCCAGAAGAACGGATGCGCTGTCCCGCTGTCGTGGATCCATGCCCAGTCGTCCGGTCGCCACCATTGCGGCGCTTCGTAGCCACGAGCCTTGACGAACTCCATGAACTGGCCGTTGGTCACCTTGAACACATCAATGGCGAATGCCTTCACGTGAACGCGGTGTTCCGGGCACTCGTTGTCCCACGCAAAACCGATCTCCCCGGGATCCGTTCCAAGCGTCGCGTCGCCAGCAGGTATCTGCGCGTGGCGCGATAGATCCGCCTGCACACGTGATGCGGCTTCGGTGCGGTAGCCGTGCGGTCTGTGCTTGCACGCGTACGGAACCTGGTGCCAGATGTATCCAAGCGTCTCCTGATGCATCTCTTCGTGTTCGAGGATCGTCCAGAGCGCCCGCGCCCGGTCGAGCATCCGATCGCCGGGCCGTTCGAGATCAGCGGTTGAAATCGCCTTCTCGATCAGCCGGTCAGCCGCCTCCACGTACTGGCGCACTTCGGAGCGCGACGGCCACGCCGGGTTTCCGCGTGCGATCGATGTCGCCTCGCTCTCAGGGTCGATTCCGCGCGCGAAGATCGTTTCCAGGTGCTCGTCGATACCTGGCCATCCCAGCGCCTTCTTGATCAGCGTGTTCACGGAGAACGCCGGGATGTGACCCTCGTAGAAGACCACGGGATTGCGCAGGGCGATGGGGCGCTCGTAGTACATCGATTCGTCGAGCAGGTCGAACAGCTCGCGCGTCCGGCGACGGTTCAGTGCGTAGCGCGCCAGCGCTTCGGCTCGATCGACAGCGGCGGGCGTTCCGAGCTGAGGCATCGTGATTCCACCTTGTTCCAGTCCCGAGCTTACCTTGACTTCCCCGATCAGCGGGCAGTACGCTGGCGTACGCAGGATTTCTGCCAATTCAGTGTCCCCGGTCGAGCCTGGTTACAGTGACGATCACACTCAACGGCGAACGCTTCGAGCTCGACAGTCCGATGTCAGTCGCGGCCCTGCTTGCGCAGCTCGACATCGATCCGAGACGCGTGGCGGTTGAACACAACCTGAACATCATCAAGCGGC
>JAICEG010000029.1 GCA_025924295.1 Vicinamibacteria bacterium | reverse complement strand
GACATCGCCAAGCCGGTTGCCAAAGCGAAGGCGGCGAACGGCAAGAAGCGCAAGGCCAGCTAACTGCAGTTCAGGGTTCAAGGTTCACTGTTCAAGGTTCGTGTTCTGGGTTCGGGTTCACGGTTCAGGGTTCTCTCGTTCAGGGTTCCGACGTTGTCGTCGTTCCTGGCGTTTCCGGCGAATGCGTTCAGCGTTCCGTTTGGCCTCCGGCGAATGCAGGTAGTCGATTAGGCCGGCTATCTCCTTCAGAGCCTCCCGTGCGAGCTTGTCGTGTTCCTCACGGGCCTGCTCGGTGATGTGCTTTCGATCGACGGCATCCTGAAGATGGTTCTGGCACTCCATCAGAGACGCCCGTGCCATCTTGACGAACCGAGCGAAGTCCACGGGATCGAAGCGACCGAAGCCCTCAGCGATCTGGCCTGGGGCAGAGGCAGAAGCCTCCCGGAGTTGCCCGTGGATCTTCTCGTCGTTCGAGATCGATCCCTGTTCGATCAGGTCGTAGATTCTCAACTTGAACGCGTAAGCTGCCTGCCACGCGCGAAGGTCCCGAAAGTGTTTGGCGTTCATGGGGGCATTAAGTGCAGGACGAGTGCCGCACCAAAAACGCCCCGAATGTCGAGGAGTGCATCCGAAAAGGTTGAAGAACTTGCGGTGGTGAAACGAGGTGAGGAGCGCAGAAGCTGCACCCCTCGGAACCCTGAACCTCGAACCCCGAACCCCGAACCCGAACTTTGAACACGAACCGTGAACTGTGAACCCTGAACCGTGAACTGCAGTCAGGTTCCGAGCCGCCGTCGCTCTGACAGGATCAGATTGTATTCAGCCGTCCGTTTCCACACTCGATTGGACATCTCGGTGAGTTGCACGGCTTTGACGCCGTAGTAGACGAGCCAGGCGCCGAAGAGACCGATGAAGAGGTACTGCAGCGCCGCGACGGTCGGCTCTCCCAGTCCCAGACTCAACGCGCTGAGGGCAAGATAGACGATGACGCCGGTTGCGGCGAGCATCGGACCGGTCACCGTTCGCACGCCCCATGAGGCGACGCGCGACTGCTTCTCCATGAGCGACGCAATTGCCTGCAGCCGCTCGATTCCTGCCTTGACGCGTACGACGTCGGTGCCGATGAGCACATCGCGCAACGCCACCTGTGCGCGGCAGGCGGCCGCGACGCGGCGATCGCCGCGCCACCAGGAGGCGCGCGACACCCGAGTTCGGTAGTCAGCGAAGCGCTGCCTCAGCATGGCCAGCAGGCGGCTCTGCGACTCCAGTGAGAACTCACCCCATGTCGACACGGCGTCGACCTCGATGCTGGAGCTCGCCGGGGTGAACACCAGTTCGTGAATATCGCCGGATGAGCCGTCCTGGACGTACGCCGCGATATGCGGCGGCACGCCCTCGTGGAGCAAGGCTTCATGGTCGAGGCAGGGGAGAATGGGCACAGGCGGCGACGGATCGAGCGCGAGGCGATAGAGCTTGACGGCGAGAACCGGTCCGAACGTGCTCAGCTCGCGCAGGATCCGCGCAGGCTCAGCCGGATCGGCGCGCAAGGCCGTCGCGCTGGGATCTACCTGAATAGCTCCCACACGCCCAATCCGGATGCAGTCGGGTCACGGAGCCAGTCGGGCGGGGTGAGCCACACGAACGCCAGGATGGTGATCACCCACAGGTCGTAGGGCACGCTGGCGCGCTCGTCACGCCAGAAGAACGCGCGCCAGAACACCGACGAAATGAAGTTCGAGCCGGTGGGCATCGGCTTGTCGTTGAGCGCCAGATACGTGTAGTGGATCCGGTTGGCGACGGTGACGATCGACAGAATCAGGATCACCCACATCACGGCCGCCATCCGATTGGTGAACGCGCCAATCATGAAGAGGACGATGCGTTCGGGGCGCTCCATGAAGCCGACCTTGCACTTGTCGATCAGCGATTCAGCTCGGGCGCGCGCGTAGCTCGTCATGATCGAGAACATCATGGCGAGTGCGGTCACCATCACGTAGTCGGTGCGGCGCACCGTGGCGTACAGATAGATGAGACCCAGGAAGAGCGCGATATCGGAAAAGCGATCGAGCGTGGAATCCCAGAAGGCGCCGAAACGCGATACGGTGTTGGTGATGTGCGCTACCTTGCCGTCGATGAAGTCGAAGATGTTGGCGACGATCATGATTAGACCGGCCAGCAGGAAGTGGTCGCGCCCGAGGGCCCAGGCCGCCCCGACATTGATCAGGACTCCGATGAGCGTCAGGAGATTAGGATGAATGCCGAGTGCCACGCTGGCGCTGATGATGGCGCGCAGCGGGAACATAAACACACTGCCGATGAGGCCGGTAACGGTCATTCCTGGGTAGCAGCCGGTAAGTATCGCCCTCGTTGAACGAGCATAGCTATCGTTACTTGGTACAATTACTCCACCGCTCGCTTGTGTTCGTCCCGTCGGGCAACGTCCCTTCCCATCGGAATCGGCCTGATTTTTGACCGCGGCCCTACGCTGATAGCCTCAACACAAGCGACCGCAGAGTAAGGGTTCTTCAACCTCGCGCGAACTTGTCATGGTAGCCCATGCCCGTTCATGACCTCAAGGATCAGCTGGCGCGCTTGCCCGAGCAGCCGGGTGTGTACCTGTGGGTCAACTCCGCCGGTGAGACGATCTACGTGGGCAAGGCGCGGTCGCTCCGCGACCGCGTGCGGAGCTATCTGGGCGCCTACGGGCTCAGTCCGCGCCACGACGCGCTGCTCGACGAGATCGCGCGCGTCGAGGTCATTGTCACCGACTCGGTCATGGAGGCGCTGGTCCTCGAGACCAACCTGATCAAGCAGCGAACGCCGCGCTACAACATCCTGCTGCGCGACGACAAGAACTACCCGTACCTCCGGCTGACGACCAGCGAGGCGTTCCCCCGCATTCTCATCGCACGCAGCGTCGAGAAATCGGGTGATGTCTACGCCGGGCCGTTTCTGCCGGCGAAGCTGGCGCGACGGACGATGACGCTGTCGCATCGGGTGTTCGGCATCCGCTCGTGCAACGAGGTGATCACGGGAACGCGAGGGCGCCCGTGCCTCGAGTACGACATCAAGCGATGCCTCGCTCCGTGTGTCGCTGAGATCTGCACCGAGGAGCAGTACGGCGTTGCCGTCGCCAACACCAGGCTCCTGCTCGAGGGGAGGAACGACGAGCTCATCGAGCGCCTGCGCACCGGGATGCAGGCGGCGGCCGACCAGGAGCGATTCGAGGAGGCGGCACAGCTGCGCGACGCCCTGCGGACCGTCCAGACCCTGCGCGACCGGCAACAGAAAGTCGCCAGCACGGGGCTCGGCGATCGCGACGTGTTCGGGCTCAAGCTGGGGCCAAGCGGTGGCGTGATCCAGGTCTTCCAGGTTCGTGGCGGCCGCGTCGTCGAGCGCGTGGAGCTCGGCACCGACCCGGGAGCCATCGCGGGCGCGGAAGCCGACGTGCTGCACGCCGCGCTGATGCAGTTCTACGAGCTTCGTGTCCCCGCGTCGGAGATCAATCTCCCGGCGTCAATCGAGGACGTCGAGGCGATGGAGGAGTGGCTCACCACGCGCGCCGGGCGCCGGGTTCGAGTCCTCATCCCGCAGCGTGGCGACAAGCGCGCCCTCGTCGAGCTGGCGACGAGAAACGCGGAGCTGGCGTACCGGACCCGGTTCAACGAGACGACGGCGGCGCACTTCGATGCGCTCGAGACGCTGCGCAGCCGGCTGAACCTGCCGGCGATTCCTCGCCGCATCGATTGCTTCGACATCTCGACCATCCAGGGCAGCGAGACGGTGGCCTCGATGGTCGTCTGCGAAGATGGCCGGATGAAGAAGAGCGAGTATCGAAAGTTCCGGGTGCGCGGGCTGCGGTCTGCGGGTCCGCTGTTGCCGGCACCAGATTTCCGTTCCGCGCCCGTCGAATCTCGTGTCCCGGATGACTTCGCGGCCATGAGAGAGGTCGTGCTGCGGCGATATCGCGCCGTGCTCGAGTCCGGCGGCCCGTTTCCCGATCTGATTCTCATCGACGGTGGCAAGGGGCAGCTGTCGGCGGCGTACGAGGCGCTCGAAGAAATCGGGTTGGCCAATCTCGTGGCGATCGGCATCGCCAAGAAAGAGGAGCTGCTCTTCACGCGCGATCGATCGGAGCCGATCGTGCTGGCCGAGCACGACCCGGCGCTCCTCCTGCTGCAGCGTATTCGCGATGAGGCCCACCGCTTTGCCGTGACCTTTCACCGGAAGGCCCGCTCGATGCGCGACCTGCGATCGGAGCTCGATGGGATTCCAGGCGTCGGTCCCCGCCGGCGGCGAGCGCTGCTGACGACGTTCGGCAGCCTGGCCGGCGTACGTCGTGCAACGCGCGAGGAGCTGGCGACAGTGGTCGGCGCGGCCGCTGCCAGAGCTGTCATCGACTACTTCGCCCAGACGAGTCGATAGACGAACACTCGCGATTTCTGTTGTTCGCGGGTCAGTTCTTTCGGAACCTGTCGGCCTCCCAGTGCGGGCATTGATCGCACGCCGTTTCCGACAGCCGACGTCGTTCACCTGTCCGCACGCACACCCAGAGAGTCTCGGGCTGAATACGCTCTTCGACGCCCGCGAACCGGAACCCCGGACGACTCCATTTGCACTCCCACGCGGATTGCTTGATGGCGATTGCCGTCCTGGCCATGACGCCCTCCTACTTCGGGACCTCGAGGAAGAACGACAGCGTGACCGTGAGGACAAACGGCACGGGTCTGTCGTTCAGGATGACCGGGGAATAGCGCCACTGACGCAGTGCTGCTTCCGCGGCAGGATCGAGCAATGGATGCGCCGATCGCAGAACCCGCACCTCCCGCACTACGCCATCCTCACCAACGGTGGCTTCTAGGATGACGATTCCCTGGACACGTGCCCTGACCGCGAGCGGCGGGTACTCGGGATCGATCCTTCGAATCAGTTGCGGCTGTTTGAGCTGTCCTCCGATACGAACCGGCGTCCGTGGTGGCGCGGGAGGGGGCGGCGGCGGAGGCGCTTCAGGCAATCCACCAACGACACCGCCTACGACACCTCCGACGATGCCTCCCTCGACACCGCCGGGCACACCCACATCGAAGCCTTCGTCGTCCGGCACTGGTTCGATGGTCCTGGGCTCCTCGAGCGGAGCGACGGACTGCACGGGTTGTGGCGAGGTGTCAGCCTTCTGAGCCTGCTTGGGCTTCGCGCTGGCCGGCGGTGGTGGGGGAGGCGAAGGCGGCGCCGGTGGCGGAGCCACGAACGCCAGCATCGTCGGAACCTCCGGCAATCGCTCGGTCACGAAGAGAAAAGGGAGCAACGCAATCAGTGCGATCGCGGCGGCTTGCACCGCAGTCGACAACACGATCGGGAGCGTTGCGTGGCTCGGAAGATGCGGTTCTCGCCCTGCGATGAGATCGAACATGGCAGCCCTCGATAGCAGCAATGTGCAAGGGTTCAGCCACGGTGCGATGACGGAGTTGTGTTGCGTGGTTGGCGTCGCGTTACCCGATGGATTGATGCGCCGGCAAAATTCCCCGCGCTGGGGAAAAACCTCGCAGCCCACCGGTGTCGTCAGACGGCTTGGCGAAATTGCCCAACAAAAGCAGCGTTCCTTGTCTGATCCGGGTGGCCGACCACTTGCACTCCCAGCGATCACGTGGAGATCGACAGATGATGGAGTTGCTGGCGGCGCTCGAGAACAGCGGGTTCGGGACCTGGCTACGAGAGTCGCCGTCGATCTGGGCTTATCCCGCAATACTCACGCTGCACACGCTCGGTCTCGGCGTACTCGTCGGGGGGAACGCCGTCCTCGATCTGCGCCTGCTCGGCTGGGGTAAGGCGATCCCGCTCGAGCCACTCGAAAAACTGTTTCCGATCATGTGGGCCGGGTTCTGGGTGAATGCGATCTCCGGCGTCGCGCTTTTCGTGGGTGACGCCACGACCAAAGGCACGACGTGGGTCTTCATGACCAAGCTCGTGATCATCGTTGTCGCGGTGGTGATGCTCGTGGCGCTCAGGCGCAGCGTCTACGGGCACGGTGCAGCCCTGGCGGCCGAGACGCCGGCGAGCCGTGCGCTTGCGGTCATGTCGCTGGTGTTGTGGTTCCTGGCCATCGTGACCGGGCGATACATGGCTTACGTGTGACGGGAGCTCGCACATGAACGAGACACTCGACCTGTTTGCCGCGTGGCTGAAAGGGACGTCAATCTCAGAGGCCATCCGGGTGAGCAGCTGGCTATGGCCGGTCTGCGAGATCCTGCACTTCTTCGGGCTCTCGCTGTTGATCGGGATCGCCGGCTTCTTCGATCTCCGGCTGCTCGGGTTCATGAAGCGTGTGCCGATCAGCGCCGCCTGGACGCTGATGCCGTGGGCCAAGGTGGGGTTTGCGCTCGCGGCTTTGACCGGCGTGACCTTTTTCGTCGGCGCACCCGAGCAGTACATCAACAACCCCGCGTTCTACATCAAGATCTTCTTTCTCATCGTCGCGAACTTCAACGCTGTGTACTTCGAGGCGATCTATCGGAGACAGATTGAGGCCAGACAGTTGGACGCCGACAGGCCAATCAGCTTCAAGGTCATCGCCGTCGTCTCGATCGTGTCCTGGCTCTTCGTGATCTATTGGGGTCGCATGCTCCCGTTTATCGGAAACGCTTTTTAGGAAAACCGTCATGGCTCAAGCAACCTTACTCATCGTCGACGACGAAGAACTTGTTCGCTGGTCTCTGCGGGAACGTCTCCGGCGGGACGGCTACACCGTCCTCGAGTCGGGCACTGTTGCCGGGGCCATCGATCAGGTCACGCCCGCTGTCGACCTGGTACTGCTCGATCACCGGCTGCCTGACGGTGACGGCCTCACGCTGCTGCGCCGGATCAAGGAGCTGTCGCCGGACACGCTCGTCATCCTGATGACCGCCTTCTCGACGGTCGAGAACGCCGTTGCGGCGATGAAGCAAGGGGCGTATCACTACCTGAACAAGCCGTTCAATCTCGATGACGTCTCGGCGATCGTGGAGAAGGCACTCGAGACCAGCCGCCTGCGTCGAGAAGTCCGGTTGCTGCGCGGGACGCAGAGGGGTGAGCATACCTTCGACGCGATCATTGGCGCCTCACCGGCAATGGTGGCGGCCAAGTCGCTGCTCGAACGGATTGCGGCGAGCCCGGCGACCACGGTTCTGCTGACCGGCGAAACCGGCACGGGCAAGGACCTCGCTGCCAAAGCGATTCACTACAACAGCGAACGCGCCTCGAAGCCGTTCGTCAACATCACCTGCTCGGCGCTTCCCGAGCAGCTCCTCGAAAGCGAGCTGTTCGGTCACGAGCGCGGCGCGTTTACCGACGCTCGGCAGCAGAAACGGGGCCTGCTCGAGACGGCCGATGGCGGCACCGTGTTTCTCGACGAGATCGGCGAGATGACACCGGGTCTGCAGGCCAAGCTCCTTCGTTTTCTCGAAGAGCGCACCTTCAAGCGTGTGGGCGGGCTCAACGACATCCGCGTGGACGTCCGCGTCATCGCGGCGACGAATCGCGATCTCGAGGACGAGGTCAAAGCCGGGAAGTTTCGCGAAGATCTCTTCTATCGACTGCAGGTGATGCCGGTGCGTTTACCGGCTCTGCGCGAGCGGGTCGGGGATATACGGCTGCTCGTTGCGCACTACATCGATCGCTACAACCGTGAGTTCCGGAAACGAGTTCGAGGTCTGCAGCCATCCGCGCAGGCGTTGCTCGATCAGTACGGATGGCCTGGTAACGTGCGCGAGCTCCGCAACGCCATCGAGCGCGCGATGTTGCTGGCTGACCACGGGCTGCTGGGCCCCGAGGACTTTGCCACGTTGTCTCGCGGCGCCACGTCGACACCGTTCCGGCTTCCCGCCGAGGGGATCAACCTCGAGGCCGTCGAACGGCAACTTCTCGTGCAAGCGCTGGAGCGGACCGGTGGCAACCAGACCCACGCGGGCCATCTGCTCGGCATCAATCGGGACCAGGTTCGCTACCGCATCGAGAAGTTCGGCCTGACCAGGCCGAATCACGAGAGCGGGATGGTTGCCGCGGCCGCAGCAGCGGGAGGATATCCATGATCGACACGGTGCTCTCATCGCCGACGGCGTTGCAGTTTCGAATCTGGGGCGAGTTCCACACCTTGCCTGGGCTGCGCCTGACAGAGGACCAGTTGTGCCGTCTGATGGGTGACGACAGGGCTGACGTCGTCGAGGCGCTTCGGGGGCTGGTCGAAGCCGGCGTCCTTCGTCGGATCGGGCCCTATTACATCCGGGCCGACATCGACCGTTATACGGCCTGAGTCACGCCCGGCTCGCGCTCGGGAGCGGTCGGTCGAATCGGAAGGCGCAGTGTCGCGACGGTTCCGCCGGCGTCCGGCCACTTGAGGTCGAGCGAACCGCCGTGCAATTCAGCCGTGCGCTTGGCGATGGGGAGGCCGAGGCCGCCACCACGCGCCTTCGTGGTGAAGAACGGCTCGAAGAGCTTGTCGCGGATCTCGACCGGGATCCCGGGACCGTCGTCACGAACTTCGATGATCGCGAACCCGTCGGCCCTCGCCAGCTTCAATGCAATCGTGCCTCGTCCTGCCATTGCCTGGGCGGCGTTCAGCAGCAGGTTCAACACCGTCGCTCGAAGCATCTCGTTGTCGACCGAGGCGGACACGTCATCGCCCTCGACCGTGATGTCGATCGATTGGGCTGCCGGGTCGCGCCGGACAACGGCGACGGCGTCGCTCAGAAGCGGCCGAAGATCGACCTGGCTGAAGCGGGGAGGTCGCGGCCTCGCGTAGAGCATCAGATCGTTGATCAACTCACTGAGAGAATCGATACGTCCGACGATGTCGCGCATGACTGGCAGCTCTGTGTCGCCAGCCGCGCGTCGCGACATCAGGACCTGTACGGCACCTTTGATGCCGGCGAGCGGGTTGCGCACTTCATGGGCGACGACCGCCGCCATCTCGCCGACCCGGGCCAGAGCGGCCTGATGAGCGAGCTTCTCTTCTGCCTGCTTGCGCGCCGTGATGTCTGAGCGAATCGCGATGTATTGATACGGCTTCCCGCGATCATTCAGGAACGGGACGATGGTCGTGTCGACCCAGTAGATGTGTCCGTCTTTCGCCCGGTTGCGGAGCTCGCCGTGCCAGACGTGTCCCGATGCGATCGTTCGCCACAGCTCCTTGATGAATTCCTGGGAGTGGTAGCCCGAATTGACGATGCGATGATCCTGGCCGAGGAGTTCCTCCCGTGAGTAGCCCGAGATACGACAGAACGTGTCGTTGACGTAGTTGATACGGCCGTTGACGTCAGTGATCGCCACGATCGCGGCATGGTCCAGCGCGCGCTTGAAGTCCGCGAGCTGGCTGCGAGTGGCGTCCTCGTCGTGTTGCGAGTCCATAGATCACATGCACCCAGCCATGAGCTGAGTGAGAGGAGACGCAGATGATGGTAGCGAGGCCGACACGGGGGGTGCAACACGAATGACCCGCGAGCCTCGCTATACTTGCTGCGTGTCTGCCGCAACCATCCTGATCGTTGACGACGAATCCCTTCTGAGGTGGTCCCTTCGCGAACGTCTGACTCAGGAGGGGTACGCGACCCTGGAAGCCGCAACCGCCGCGGAAGCGCTGTCCCACGCGGGCAGTGGTGTCGACTTGATCCTGCTCGACTTCAAGCTGCCGGATGGTGACGGGCTGACCATCCTGCGACAGGTCAAGGAACAGACACCCGACACACTGGTGATCCTGATGACCGCCTTCTCAACGGTCGAGAACGCCGTCGAGGCGATGAAGCTCGGCGCGTATCACTACGTCAACAAGCCGTTCAATATCGAAGAAGTCGTGCTGCTCGTGGAGAAGGCGCTCGAAACGAGCAGCCTGCGAAGGGAAGTGCGCTCGCTGCGCAGTTCCCAAGGGCGCGACTACAGCGTTGACGCCATCATCGGCGCGTCGCCCGCGATGGTGTCGATCAAGAAGCTGATCGCGCGGGTCGCGTCGAGCCCGGCGTCAACCGTGTTGCTGACAGGGGAGACCGGCACCGGAAAGGACCTGGCGGCCAAGGCGATCCACTACAACAGCGATCGGGCGTCGCGCTCGTTCGTCAACATCACGTGTTCGGCGCTGCCCGAGCAGTTGCTCGAGAGCGAATTGTTCGGTCACGAGCGTGGCGCCTTCACGGATGCCAGGCAGCAGAAGAGAGGCTTGTTCGAGACCGCCGATGGCGGCACGGTCTTCCTCGACGAGATTGGGGAGATGACACCGGGACTGCAAGCGAAGTTGCTGCGCTTCCTGGAAGAGAAGACGTTCAAGCGGGTCGGCGGGCTCGCCGACGTGCGCGTGGACGTGCGCGTGGTGGCCGCAACGAATCGAGACCTCGACAGGGAGGTCAAAGCGGGGAAGTTCCGCGACGACCTGTTCTACCGGCTGCAGGTGATGCCGATCACACTTCCGCCGCTGCGCGAGCGGAAAGGCGACGTCGTGCTGCTCGCGAACTTCTACGTCGATCAGTTCAATCGCGAGTTCCGAAAAAAGATTCGCGGCCTGTCGCCGCGAGCCGTGTCGCTTCTCGAGCAGTACCAATGGCCGGGCAACGTGAGAGAGCTGCGAAATGCCATCGAGCGCGCGATGCTGCTCGTCGAGCGCAACACGCTCGAGCCGGAGGACTTCACGCTGACCCGCACGGTCTCTCCCGTTGAATTCGTGCTGCCGCCCGAGGGCGTCAACCTCGAGGACGTCGAACGTCAGCTTCTCGTCCAGGCCCTCGAGCGCTCGGGCGGCAATCAGACGCATGCCGCCCAACTACTCGGCATCAACCGGGACCAGGTCCGCTACCGCATCGAGAAGTTCGGCCTCGCCAAAGCCTGAGCCACCCGTCAGACAGCGACCGCCGCCGCCGCCGCCACCGCCTTGGTATCGGCGGCGGTCTGTGGCGCTGCGGTCTCACGAACCGTGAGCACCGGGCAATGTGCGGTCCGGACCACGCGCTCGGCGACGCTTCCGAGTAGCAGGTGTGCGACGCCGCTCCTTCCGTGCGTGCCCATCACGATCAGATCGAAGCCGTTGGTATCGGCATATTCGACGATGGTCCGGGCCGGAGAACCGAAGACCACCGCCGACGTCGCTCGAAACGGTTCACGTTCCCGCGCTGGAAACACAGCCAGCAGCTGTGTTTCAGCGGTTCGCTGCCATGCCTCTCTCAGACCCGCCGGAACATAGCCGTAAACCTCGGGCGCGTAGCTGCCCGCAGCGTACGGATCGTCGAGGACGTGGATCAGCTGAATCGAGGCGCCGAACCGTGCTGCCAGTTCCCTGGCCATGGCGAGGGCGGCGGCAGATGGAGCGCTGAAATCGGTCGGGACCAGAATGCGGTGAAGACTACGTGTCATGGCGTCCTCCCTCAATGAGGTGACGCCACGTTGAGGAGCACCGATCGTGCCGAACGAAAGAGGCAGTGTGCCGTGGTTGTGACCGCTGCGCGTGCGCGACGAGTGCGAAGGAGTCCGCGGGCACCGCGAAGTCTTTCGCGTTGATATCAGGTCCCGGCGCGGCGGACGGTTCCGGTGTGGTACGCTGGCTCGGCTTGCCGAACATCGATCCCGTTCAAGTTCTATTTCTGTTCGCGATTCTGCTGATATCGCTGTCGGTCCACGAGGCTGCTCACGCGTGGTCGGCCAATCGCCTCGGCGACAACACGGCCAGGCTGCTGGGTCGTGTGTCCATCAACCCGCTGGTCCATATCGATCCGCTGGGGACGATCGTCCTTCCGCTGATCGCGATGTTCTCGGGTCTGCCGATCATTGGTTGGGCCAAACCGGTGCCGGTCAACCCTCGAAACCTTGGCGGGGGGTGGAGACAGAAGTACATGCTGATCGCGGCCGCCGGTCCTGCCAGTAATCTCCTGATTGCGATTCTCGGTGCGATCGTCTTCCGCCTGGCGGGCGGGTTCGAGAGCGGAGGCATCGCCGATCGATACTCGTTGGTATCGGTCATGGGTCGGGCAGTGGACCTGAATGTCCTGCTCGCGGTGTTCAACATGCTGCCGGTGCCGCCGCTCGACGGCGGTAACGTGCTGGCTGGTCTGTTACAGGGGCCGGTTGCCGACGCTTACGACAAGCTGCGTCCATACGGGTTCATCATCCTGTACGTCCTGCTGCTGACCGGGGCGTTCGCGACACTGGTGTATCCCGTCTCCGACCGCATCGTGGGCTGGCTCTTGTAGCCCAATCCAACTACGAGAAGCGCGACACGTGAACAGTCCTCAGAAACCTCGTGTGGTGTCGGGCATGCGCCCGACCGGCAAGCTCCATCTCGGTCACCTCGTCGGTGCACTGCGGAACTGGGCGCCTCTGCAGGAGAAGTACGACTGCTTCTACTTCGTGGCCGACTGGCACGCGCTGACAAGCGATTACGCCAATACCGCAGCGATCACGACGCACGCCATCGACAACGTCGCCGACTGGATTGCTGCTGGAGTCGATCCCGAGCGGAGCACGCTGTTCATCCAGTCGCTCGTGCCCGAGCACGCAGAGCTGGCGCTGCTGCTCTCGATGGTCGTTCCGATTCCGTGGCTCGAGCGCGTCCCGACCTACAAGGAACAACAGGAACAGCTGACCGACAAGGATCTGTCGACCCTCGGGTTCCTCGGGTATCCGTTACTTCAGACGGCCGATATCGCGCTCTACGACGGTCGATTCGTGCCCGTCGGTGAGGACCAGGTGGCGCACCTGGAGCTGTCACGCGAAGCCATCCGGAGATTTCACCAGTTCTACGGTGAAGTCCTGGTCGAACCGCAGCCGCTGCTCACGCCCATCCCGAGACTGCCTGGGTTGGACAACCGAAAGATGAGCAAGAGCTACGGCAACACCATCGACCTGACTGACGACGCGGATGCGGTGGCGAAGAAGGTGCGTCAGATGTACACGGATCCGAAACGGATTCGCGCTGACATTCCCGGAACCGTCGAAGGCAATCCAGTCTTCATGTACCATGATGCCTTCAACACGAACGTCGCAGAAGTCGATGACCTGAAATCGCGCTACCGCGCCGGCAAGGTGGGTGACGTCGAGGTCAAGACGAAGCTCGCCGCGGCGATGAACGTCACACTCGAGCCGCTTCGGGCACGGCGGCGCGAGGTTCTGGCGCGCCCCGGGCACCTCCGCGAAGTCCTCGTCGAAGGATCTCGCAAGGCGCGGGTGATCGCGCAGGCGACCATGGAGCGCGTCAGGGACGCCATGAAGTTGAGATATTAGGCAGTGACCGAGCACATCGATTTCGAGTCGTCTCCCGACGCTTATCAGGTCAAGCTCGATGCCTTCGAAGGGCCGCTCGACCTGCTGCTGCACCTGATTCGCAAGAACGAACTGAACATCTACGACATCCCGATCTCGCTCATCACCGAGCAGTACCTCGGCTACATCGCGTTGATGCAGGACCTCAACCTCGATGTGGCGGGCGAGTTCCTGGTGATGGCCTCGACGCTGATCCACATCAAGTCGCGAACGTTGCTGCCGCGTCCGGATCCGGCGCAGGAAGACGGCACGCCGGAAGAGGATCCGCGCGAGGCGCTGATCAGGCGGCTGCTCGAGCACCAGAAGTACAAGGCCGCAGCCGAACTGCTGCACGAGCGCGAGGCGCTGCGCAGTGCCCAGTACATGCGTCCGGATGAACGGATCGCCGACGCGGCTGGCGACGAGTACGAGCCCGAGCTCGAAGTGGATCTGTTCAGCCTGCTCAGTGCGTTCAAGGGCGTCCTCGAGCGGGCGAGCCGGCGGCCGATGGTGGTGCTGCCGCCTTCACAGATCTCGATCGAGGATCGGATCAAGCAGGTGCTCGGCCGGTTGTCGGAGACGGAGGCGTGCGGCTTCGAGGATCTGTTCAGCGACGGCGACGGCTCGCGGCCGTTTCTCATCGTCACGTTCCTCGCGCTGCTCGAGATGATCAGGTTGAAGCTGATTCGGGTGTTTCAATCAGGCGGGGCGGGGCCGATCCGCGTCTACAAACGCGCGCGGCCGGCAGATGCGCCGCACCCGATCGATGATCCGGTGACGTAATCGTAACCCCCTTACAAAGGGAAATCGATGTCGAACGAAACACTCAATGAAGAGCCGCAGGCGCCGGTGACCGCCGCGGCGGAGGTCAAGGCCGTCGTCGAAGCGCTGATCTTCGCGTCGCCCGAGCCGCTGACGCCGAAGATGCTGTTCAGGCTGCTCCGCGAGGAACCAAAGGAAGATGTGCTCGCGGCGATCGAAGCGCTCAAGGCCGACTACGAGAACAGGCCCGGGCTGCAGATGGTCGAAGTGGCCGGTGGCTATCAGATCGTCACTCGGCCCGACCTGCACGAATGGGTACGACGACTGTTTCACGAGCGCTCGTCGGCCAAGCTCACCGCCCAGGGTCTCGAGTCGCTGGCCGTCATCGCCTACAAGCAGCCGATCACGGCGCTCGAGATCACCGAAATCCGTGGCGTCAACACGTCGGGCGTGCTCTCAACGCTCCTCGAGCGTCATCTCATCAAGATCGTTGGCCGGAAGAATGTCGTCGGTCGTCCCTTCCTGTATGCGACGACGAAGGAGTTCCTCATCCGGTTCGGGCTGAAGGATCTGCACGACCTGCCCAAGATCGAAGACATGGCCGAAGCGCTCGGTTTCGATCCGCCGGCGGGGCTCATGGAAACGACTCCACGCGAGGACATGCTGCCGCTGGAGGAGGACGATCTGGAAGGTTCGAAGGTTGAAGGTCAAAGTGAATAAGTAAGTTGGAAGTTACTCGCGGGCTCTGACCTTTGAAGTCTGAAGTTTGAGTGCAGCGATCTCCTGCGGCGTCAACTCTCTCCAATCGCCTGGTTTCAGCTTCCTGTCTCCGACCGTCCCGATCTTCGTCCGTTTCAGTTGCTGAACCGGATGCCCGACGGCTTCGCACATGCGGCGGACCTGCCGGTTGCGTCCCTCTCGAATCGTCAGTCGCAGCACGCCGTCCCGATCGCGACGGCCCTCGTTGAGCAGGACGGCGTCGGCGGGGAGCGTGCGGTGGCCGTCGAGAGGGATGCCGTTTCGCAGACGTTCGAGCGCCGCGCGATCCGGCATGCCGGCGACTCGTGCCTCGTAGGTGCGTGCGACGCCGTGACGCGGATGCGTCAGCCGGGCCGCCAGATCACCGTCATTCGTCAGCAGCAGTAACCCTTCGCTGTCGTAATCGAGTCGACCGACGGGATAGACATACTCGCGAACTCCGGGGAGCAGATCCATCACCGTGCGTCGCCGCTGTGGATCGGAGCGCGTGGTGACAAAGCCCGTCGGTTTGTAGAGGAGGATGTAGCGCAGTCGTGCCGCCGCCTTGACCCGACGTCCATCGACTCGGATGGCGTCCTTCTGCGGGTCGGCCTTCACCCCCATCGTGAGGATGGTCCTGCCGTTGACGGTGACGCGACCGTCGGCAATCAGCTTTTCGGCAGCGCGACGCGAAGCGACACCGGCCTGGGAGAGGATCTTTTGAAGGCGTAATCCAGATGGTGAGTCGTTCACTCGTCTATTCTGGCGCTTCTACGTCTTGAATACCTGCGCCCAGAGGCTGATCAACTTCCACACGTCGATGTATGTGAACCCGCGGTTGACCTCGGCGTGGGTGATGAGACCGCTGAGCAGGACGTGCACGTTTGCGCCCTTGCGCCGCAGGTCCTCGCTGAAGATGGCCGTTTCGGCTGCCGGAATGACCGTGTCGTCGCTGCCATGCAGCAGGAACAACTCCGCCGAGGCAGGATGTTCGACGTACTGCGGCGACAGCGCCGGGTTGTTGGTGCCGAGTTGACTGAGGTGCGGCGCAAGTACCGGACCAAGTTTATCGACTGCGCGATCGTTCACGTACGTGAGCAAGGTCCGCGACGGCTCCGGCAGTTCTTTCGCCATCTCGCGTGCCTTGGCGAACGTGGCGTTTGCCTGGTCCATGCTGACCAGCGTCAGCTGCGAGGCCAGCAGAAACGTCTCGACGCCTTCACGCAGCGCCACGACCTGATCGGCCGGCACCACGAGATCGGCGAGTCCATACAGAATCACGGCGACCCCGTAGTCGTGCGGAGGATGCGTCTCGAGCCCGGCCACCTGTGGCGCCTCACCCGTCGTGAGATAGCGCATCACGCGGCCAAGATCGCCATGACCGCCGAAGGAGAGCACGAACGCCACCTTGTCTCGAATCGCCGGCCGGCTGGCGGCTGAGATCGACAGGCCACCAGAGAAGCTGATCCCGACGATCCCGACGTGCCCGTCAGGCGCCAGGTCAGGGCGTTTCGACATCCACGTCACGGCATCCTCGATGACGTCGGTCGCTCGCGGCGTGATGCGATACGCCTGGAGATCCGGGAGCGCCATCGCCATCACTTTCACGCCCGCGCCCGCCAGATCGTCGGCGAGTGCGGTCAGGCGCGGCTCCTCGATCCCCATCGAGTGAATGCCGGGCACCAGCAGCACCGTCCGGCGCGCCGTGCCGTCCGGCACGTACAAGCGCGCGGCGACATCGCCATAGCGCGTCGTGACCTGATGACGAGGCTGGACGACAACAGGCCGGGCCTGCTCATTCGCCAAGGCTTCCGCGCGTCCGCCAAGACCGGCCGCGCGGACGATGAACGAGGCCGCGCGCGCGTACGGTGCTCCGACGTAAGCGAACACCGCGATGGCGATCACCAGCACCGTCAGCACGGTGAGGAGGCGTCGTCTTCTCACGCGCTGCATCTTACACTGCGCTCGTACACCGCGTGCTATTCTCGGAAGACGTACGCATGAAGAGATTGATCATCGCCATCGATGGGCCGTCTGGTGCCGGCAAGGGCACGGTCTCACGCGCGCTCGCGCAGACACTCGGCTATCGTCACATCGACACCGGTGCGATGTACCGCGCCGTCGGGTGGAAAGCACATCACGACGGTATCCCGCTGAACGACGAAGCCGCTGTGGCGCGTCTTGCCCGGGCGGCGGACCTGGTCGTCGAGGGAGGCGTCGTGGCGATCGATGGTCACGACGTGACCGGTGCGATTCGCACGCCCGAAGTCGACAAGCTCGCATCGACTGTCGCGCGCCTCCCGCAGGTTCGCGACGTGCTCGTGACGCGTCAGCGTGAGATGGGCGAGCACGGTGGTGTGGTCATGGAGGGACGCGACATCGGCAGCGTCGTGTTTCCCAACGCCGACGTGAAGATCTACCTCGATGCGTCAGCGGAAGAGCGCGCTCGTCGTCGTGCGCACGATACGGCGCACGCCGGAAGCCAGGCAGGGCAGGCGGCCGTCGCAGAAGCGATCCAGGCGCGCGACCTGTCCGACAAGACACGTTCGGCATCCCCTCTTGCGCTCGCGCCAGGAGCCGTACACATCGATACCACCGACATGCCGATTGACGCGGTCGTTGAACGTGTTTTAGCGCTCGCGCGAGAAAAGATCGGTCGGTGACAAGCGACTAACGCGCTTTCTTACCTTTCATCGCCTGCTCGCGTAGTGCCGACATCGACACCTTGCGCGCGACCAGATCGACGACGCGTTGAGCATGCTTCTCGCGCGTCTCTGGTCGCTTCGCGTTGTTCACCATGTGCAGGAACGATCGCTGGGCGCTCGGCGTGTAGGTCGGCCAGTTTTTCTTCGCATCCGGGTTCGCATCGAAGGCGCGCTTCAGCTCGGGCGGGATCGTCAGCTTGTCGACTTCCGCGTACGTGCTCCAGGAGCCGGATTTCTTCGCCTCCGCCACCGCTGCCAGGCCGGCCGGTGTCATGGCGCCGGCCTTCATCAGCTTGGCAAGCCGCGCCTTGTTGGTTGCGGACCAGGCGCTCTTCGGCTTGCGCGGCGTGAACATCTGCATGTGGAAGCGATCGTCGATCGACTTCATGAGACTGTCGATCCATCCGAAGCAGAGGGCTTCCTGGACCGCGTCTTCGTAGGAGAGCGTGGGCAGGCCCGTGCGCTTTTTCGCGAAGACGAGCCAGATGCCCTGCGACGAGGCGTGATGCTTGTCGAGCCATTCACGCCACGCCGCTCGTGATTTCGGTTGAACTTTCTTCAGTTCAGGCATGCGTCAATTCCCAACTCCCAATCTCCAACTCCCAATGTCATTTTGGAGTTGGAAGTTGGAAGTTGGGAGTTGGGAGTTGAGAGCCTACCGATCTTCCCAATCGTCCGAAGATGCCGGATCGAGCTCCCAGCGATGTCGATCGCGATCGGAGACCTTCCGCTCGCCTTTGAGCTCTTCGTTGTCCTGATACTCGATGCCGACCGCCCGCCCGATGTCGTCGACGATGTCCTGATCGGGTGTTGGATTGTCGCCGCCGGGAGCTTCGTCACCCACGCTGTAGGCCGATTCCCAGTCGGCATCGATGTCACCACCGGTCAGCGCCGGGCTCGTTTCGGTGTGCTCTTCGTACTTCTCGAGCAATTCGCGCCGGCCCGATCGCGCGGCTGACGCCGTGCGGTCGAGATCGAGCGACGAGGGTGGTGACGGCACGCGTTCATCGTCTGAGATCGTTCGTCGTTCCCGGTTCAGGCCAGGTGCGGTGCGCGCGATCTGGCGCACTGGGGCGGCCTTAGGCGCAGTCCGCCTGGCAGGTGCCGCCGAGCTGGTTCGAGGAGTGGCCTTAGCCTTGGCTCGAGCCGGTGCGGCCTTCCGAGCGACGGCCTTTTTCTTCGCGACAACCCGCGGTCGCGCGGCTGGCTTTGCCCGGCGCGCCGCGCTCTTGCCCTTCGCGCGAGCGCTGGCCGTGGCTCTACGGGCGGCCTTTTTGGTGGCTTTGCGCGCAATCTTCCGTGAGGCGGCGGTTTTCTTTGCCGTGGCCCGAGCGCGACCGCCGCTACGACCCTTGGCAGCCTTTCGTTTCGAGCCTCGTACGGCCTTCCGTTTGGCCATCGCGTGGTCCCTCCTTGCCTCGCCGCAGCGCCGAACGCGCGGAGGCAGGCAACCTTGACAATTGCCGGTAAGTGACGTAAACTCTGTTGCTTATCGGCGAATGAAGATTCTCTGCAGGGGCGTAGGTTGCGGCCGGCGTCTGCCGGAACGCCTGGACGGCGTTCCTTGGACTGTCCCACCGCGCGTGCCAGTACCCTCCACGTTTTTCTCCATCGCCCTTATAGCCGCGGGGGGCCGGTCCCCGCAACCCTTTCGATGCACCTCAGGGTTGCTCCTGAGGATAGTCGAAGGTAACAGAAACCGGCGGAGAGCCTTGGGCGAGCCCCACACAGGACGACATCAGGGCATCCACGATTGAGGAGGACGCGCACGTAATGGCGAACGTAGACAACGGGTTGGTATCGCCCGAATCCGCTGGCGGTCAGCCCGTGACGCCTGGGCGCACACGCTCAGGCAAACCGGCGGGCCCCGCTTTCAAACCAATGCACCACGATGACATGGACCCGCAAGAGTTCTCGTCCATGCTCGAGGCCTACGACGACAGCTTCCGCAACCTGGCGGAGGGGGAGGTCGTCAAGGGCACTGTGCTGAAAGTGACCGAGGCCGCCGTCGTCGTCGACGTCGGATATAAGTCCGAAGGTCTCATCCCGATTCACGAGTTCCTCGATGAGAATGGCAACGTGACCGTTCAGTCCGGCGACACCGTCGACGTGTTGCTGGAGCGCACCGAGGATCGTGAAGGCCACATCGTGCTCTCGCGCGAGAAGGCCGAGAAGATGAAGATCTGGGACGAAGTCGAAAAGGCCTATGCCGATCGCAAGGTCGTCATCGGTCGCGTGATCGAACGCATCAAGGGCGGTCTCGCAGTCGACATCGGCGTCCGCGCATTCCTTCCCGGATCTCAGATCGATGTGCGACCGGTGCGGAATCTGGATGCGCTGAAGGGGCAGGAGCTCCGCATGCGCGTCATCAAGGTCAACAAGAAGCGCGGCAACATCGTGCTGTCGCGCAAGGCGCTGCTCGAAGAAGAGAACGCCGAGAAGAAGAAGACCACGCTCGAGACGCTCGCCGAGGGCAAGGTGCTCCGTGGCACGGTGAAGAACATCACCGACTACGGCGCGTTCATCGACCTCGGAGGCATCGACGGCCT
>JAICEG010000028.1 GCA_025924295.1 Vicinamibacteria bacterium | reverse complement strand
TGGCACCATCGCTCCGTTGGCGAGCGAGGTTTCCAACAACACCGCATTCAAGGCTGGATTGGTGTGGCAGGCGCGGAACGGATTCTTCCTGCACGGCGGAGCCAACTACAGCTTCGGAACGGGGACGCAGACGATTCGAGGCATCGAGTTCGAGCAAAATGCTTGGGGCTTTGATGCCCGGATCGGCTGGCATCCGGGTGTCACGCCACCCAGAGCATGGGTGCGTGTACCACCGCCACCACCGCCACCACCGCCACCGCCTCCACCACCGCCACCGGCGCCGAAGCCGCCGCCACCGGCGAATCGCAACCCGACGTTCAACGTGGCCGCCACGTGCACGCCGACGACGGTTCAGCCCGGTCAGACGGTCAAGGTGAGTAGCCAGGCGACCGATCCGGATGGCGATGCGGTGACCTATCGCTGGACTGCGCCATCGGGAACGTTCAATCCTGCTGACGCCGCCAACTCGACGTGGACTGCACCGAATCAGCCGGGCAGCGTCACGTTGACGGTGACCGCCTCAGACGGTCGCGGTGGGACGGCGACATCGAGCTGCACGGTCAACGTCGCGCAGCGCGAGGTGATCGCGTTCGAGGATGTGCACTTCGCGTTCGACCGGTTCAATCTGTCGCCGGAAGCCGTGAAGATTCTCGACGACGCCGTGGCGAAGCTGCAGGCCAACCCCGACATCAACGTGACGATCGAGGGGCACACTGACAGCATCGGGACGTCGGAATACAACCTGGCGCTCGGTGAACGCCGCGCCAACAGCGTCCGTGACTATCTGACGAAGCGAGGCGTCGCGGCGGCCAGGATGCGCACGGTCAGCTACGGCGAGGAACGCCCGATTGCCACCAACGACACGGCCGCGGGTCGCGCAATGAACCGTCGCGCTCACCTGTTGGTTGTGCTGCAGTAACGACGACGCGGCGGGTCTGAAGACCCGCCGCTGCGACAGTACGGAGGGCGGGTCTTGCTTTATGGACCCGCCCTTCGTTTGTACATGCGCCGGGTCCGCAGAACCGGGCCCGGCCTACGTTGTCGATGTACTGCTCGCTAATTGACGACGGCTTCGACCTCGACGCGCGCGTCGTTGAAGCACGCACCGCCGCCAAGATCCGTCAGCGTGTCGGGGACGAGCGCATTGGCGGTGTAGCCATTGGCCGTGTGGCGGCGCCACAGTCCTTTCGGCAGCGAGACCGTGCCCGGACGAATCCAGGTTCCCACCTGAAGGTTGCAGCGCACTTCACCGAGCGCGTTGAAGATGCGCACCGCGGCGCCATCTTCGAGATGGCGGGCAGCGGCGTCGCTCGGATGCATCAGCAGTCGAACCTCCGGCCGCGGCAACTCCGCCAGCGTCGAGCTGATCGTGCGCTCGCTGGCTGGAGAGATCAGCGCCAGAGGAAACTCCGTTGTCGCCGGGTCGGGGCGGTAGGTATACAACCCGGCTGGCGCCTCGCGATCGAGCGCTTCAGGGAAGAGGTCGACGATGTGATCGGCCGTGCGGGGCATCACGTCGACGAACTGCACCGGGCGACCCTCGTAGAGCGGCACGGCGGCGCCGTGGTCGCGCAGCGAATCGCCGATGGCTGCCGGCATCTTGGCGAACACGTCGAGCATCTCTTCGATCTCGCCACTGGGATCGGTCGCTTCGTTCAGTTCGAGCAGGCGTGACAGCTCGCTGAAGACCTCGGCATTCGATCGCGCCTCGCCGACGCTTTCAATGACCGGCCTCGCCAGTCGAAGACCAATCGGCCCGTAGGCCCGCACGATGTCGTACCCCTCGAGGAACGTCGTTGCCGGCAGCAGGACATCGGCGTAGTGTGCGGTGTCGGTCATCACCTGCTCGAACACGACCGTGAAGAGATCGGTGCGCTCGAGTCCGCTCAGGACGCGTCCTTGATCGGGTGAGGTCGCAGCGGCGTTCGAGTTGTAGACGAACAGCACCTTCACCGGCGGGTCGCCCTCGATCAGCACGCGCCCGAGCTGGTTCATGTTGACGCGCCGGGTCGAAGGTTCGGGTGAGCCGATCCACGTCCGCTGGATTCCCCAGGCCTCGGTGTTGCTCATCGCGTAGCCGCCGCCGCGGACGCCGAACTTTCCACCGACGGCCGGAAGCGCCAGGATCGCCAGGCTCGAGTTTCCACCGTTGCGGTTTCGTTCCTGCCCCCAACCGCAGCGAATCAACGCTGGCGAGGATGTCGCGTACCAGTCGGCGAGTCTCGCCACCAGCTCCACCGGCACATCCGCCTCTGCGGCGGCGCGCTCGAAGGTCCATGGCATCGCCTTCTCCCGCAACCGATCGGCATTGCGCGTGTGCGCGTCGAGAAACGCGCGATCGGCAAAGCCGTTCTCGAACAGGTAGCGATGAATCGCCAACGCAACCGGGAGATCGGTGCCGGGTTTGATCGCCAGGTGCAGATCGGCCTGCCTGGCCAGCGGGGTGGTGCGCGGATCGATCACCACCAGTTTGGCGCCACGGCGTTGCGCGTCACGTAGGTAGGGAACCATGTGGATGCCCGAGGCAGAAGGGTTAACGCCCCAGACGATGATCAGGCGCGCTTCGGGATAGTCGGGGTAGGTTACCGACGGCATCTTCCCGTATAGCGCACCATTGGCCGCGCCGGTCGGCGCCGCGCAGACCGTGCGCGCCAGGCGTGACGTCCCCATGCGCCGAAAGAGCGTCGCGTCGCCGGTGTCCTGCGTGAGCAGACCGTTCGAGCCGCCGTAGGAATAGGGAAGGATCGACTCGCCGCCCCATGTGTCGCGCGCTTCTCGCATCTTTTCCGCGACGAGACTCAGCGCATCGTGCCACGACACACGCTCGAATCGGGCGCCTGTCCCCTTCGGTCCTTTTCTGACAGCCGGGTAGAGGAGACGGTCCGCCCCGTAGACGCGCTCGGTAAAGCGGCGGACCTTCGCGCAGATGTAACCATCGGTGATCGGGTTGGCAGTCGATCCATCGATGGCCGTGATGCGGCCGTCCTGGACCGTAACGTTGAGGCTGCACCCATCGGGACAGTCGAGCGGGCAGGCCGTCTCGACGATGTGCTCAGGGGCAAGGGAGGGAGCGGACTTCATGGAACGAGTCTATCCCCGTACTCCCCACGGATGTATGTGTGACGATTTCAATTACTGCGTACGGCCTCTGCCAGTGATCTCCTGCCAGCGCCGAGCACGCTCGTCGGCTGACAGTGCGAGGGTTCTCTTCCATACGCCTTCGTAGTCGACGATGCCCTTGCGCAGCCCTTCGATCCGAACCTGCTGGTCGGCGAATGGCTTGCCCCACAAACCGACCCACACGTCGTACACGAAGAGGAAAATCAGGTCGTGATGATCGCCCTCGAAGGGCACGTCCGCCGCCAGGCGATGGGCGAGCTCGTGAACCAGCGTTCCGCGCTTGGTCTCTTCCGGGTAGCTCGCCCGCAAGAGCATCGGCCGGCCTCCTCGTTCGCCCGAGTAGCTGGTGCCTTCATACACGCTGACCTCGATCGGCCCGGGCTCGAAGCGAAGCCCCGTGGCGCGCTCCATCGCGGTGACGATGCGAGCGCCTTCTTTCGCCCAGATGGCGCGGTACTCCTCGGTTGCGGCGCCGAACTTCTCGGTCGACGCAGTGAAGTTCACCTGGAGAGAAGGGGTAGGTGCCTGGGCGGAGAGAACACACGAGAACGCCACCAGGGTCGAGAAGGTCATCAGTCGCATACGGACCTCCGACGGCTGATGGGATGGTAACGCGATCTGTGGCGCCGGGCGCGGAGTGCCTGTAGAATCCGCGCGATGGTCTGAGCGCTCATCAGGTCACAGGATCCCCACGCGGTTACACACACCTATCTGGCGGCCACTTCTCATTTGAAAGGGGTGCGGGATGGACAGGTTCCGTGTTGGCAAAGGTTCCCCTCCGCAAGTCGTGCTCCTCGCTGCAGCGATCGTCGTCATGATTCCCGCTCTGGTATCGGCACAGTCGATAGCCGGTACGGTCCGGGATTCGTCCGGGGCGGTCCTGCCTGGCGTCACGATCGAGGCCGCGAGCCCGGCGCTCATCGAAAAGGTGAGGACTGCGGTAAGTGACGGTGCGGGTCTGTACCGCATCGAGAACCTGACACCCGGTCTCTATAAGATCACCTACGCGTTACCGGGCTTCACGACGTTCGAGCGGGACGGCGTCCAGGTCACCAGCGGCGTGACGGTGACGCTCAACGCGGACATGCGCCTCGGCGGCGTGCAGGAAACCATCACCGTTTCCGGCGAGACGCCAGTCGTCGATGTGCAGAACAGCACGCGCGTGCAGCGCGTGTTGAGCGACGAGGTGCTGGCGGCGCTTCCGGCGTCGCGCGGTTATGGAAATCTGCTCACCACCGTCTCCGGCATCCAGGCCAACGGCACGCAGAACGGCGGCGTCAACCCGGGCATGATCTTCTTCACGTCGCGTGGTGGCCGCAGCAACGAGGGCACCGTCCAGATCGACGGGATGAACGTCGGCTCGGCGTTCAACGGCGGCGGCGTCGCCGGGTACGGCTACGACACGACCAACGCCCAGGAAGTGCAGTTGACCGTCGCGGGCGGACTCGGCGAAGCCGATCGCGGTGGTCCGCAGTTCAACATTGTGCCCAAGACGGGCGGCAACACCTTCACCGGGACCTACTTCGGCAGCCTGGCGGGGGAGTGGTCGCAGGGTAACAACGTCGACGACGAGCTGAGGTCGTACGGTATCCCTGCGCCGACGACGATCATCAAGAACTGGGACACGAGCTTTTCGCTGGGCGGTCCGATCATGCGGGACCGGGTGTGGTTCTACGCCGTGGCGCGGACGTTCGGTGAGTACACCGACATCGCGGGCCGCTTCGGGAACCTGAACGCCGGCGATCCCACCAAGTGGAACTACGTCGTCGATCAGAGCATCAAGTCGCGATCGGCGGGCAGCCGGAAGATCGGCGGCACGCGTGTGACCGGGCAGTTGTCGGAGCGAAACAAGGTCAGCGCGTATTACGACTACCAGTTCAACTGCAGCAGCAGCTCCTACGTCGAGGACGCTGATGCCTGCCGCGTGCGTGGTGATGACTGGATCGGCGTGTACGGGTTCGGCACGTGGTCGCCGGAGGCGAGCCAGAAGGCCGATGGGCCCGATCACATCATGCAGTTCTCCTACACCGCGCCGATGACCAGCAAGTTGCTGCTCGAAGCCGCCTTCTCGCAGTTCTTCAGCAACTGGAGCCCGACCTCGCCGGCGGGTGCGCTCAACTACGCGCCGTTCATCCCGGTGCAGGAGCGAAGCCTGGCGGGCGGCGTCCCGGTGCCGAATATGGTGTACCACGGCTACGCCGGGCTGAATAACAACCACCAGACGCACAACGTCTGGCGCGCGTCGGCGGCCTACGTGACCGGCGCGCACAGCATGAAGGTCGGCTACCAGGCTGCCTACGAGGTGACCGACATCTTCGGCGACTTCGCGACGCACGGATTGCAGTACCGCTTCAACGCCGGCGTGCCGGATCAGATCACGCAACGGATCACGAAGTGGCAGCAGGCCAACCGCACGCGCTGGGACGCGTTCTACGTGCAGGATCAGTGGACCCGCAATCGGATGACGCTACAGGGTGCGCTGCGCTACGAACACGCGTGGAGCTTCTTTCCCGAGGGGATGAACGGTCTGCTGACCGACAGCGTGTTCGGCGGACCAGCGCGGACGCTGCCGCGTGCAGACGGTGTGACCGGTTACCACGACATCGCGCCCCGCCTGGGGTTGGCGTATGACCTCTTCGGCAACGGCAGGACCGCCATCAAAGTGAACCTGTCGAAGTACTGGCAGTACGCCGCCAACGACGGGGTGTACATCGGGACGAACCCGGCGTCGACTTTCGCGCAGACGGCCAACCGGGCGTGGACCGACAACGGCAACTTCACTCCCAATTGCGATCTCCAGAACCCGCTCGCGCAGGATAATCGCGCGACGGGCGGAGACCTCTGCGGCGCCCTGGACAATCAGAACTTCTTTGTGTTCCGCCAGACCGGATCGGCTCTGAGTACGGCAACGCAGATCGACCCGGTGCTGCTCAGTGGCTGGGGCATCCGTCCCTACGACTGGCAGTTCAGCGCGTCGGTACAGCAGGAGCTGCTGCCGCGCGTGTCGGCGGAAGTCGGATTCAGCCGCCGCTGGTGGGGCAACTTCACCGTCACCGACAACCGTGCCATCGGCCCGCAGGACTTCGACACCTATACGTTCGTCTCGCCGTCGGACCCGCGTCTTCCCGCGAGTGGGCAGCCGGTGTCCTACTACCTGAGGAACAACCAGACGGCGTTTGGCGCTGTCGACAACTACCTGACGCTTGCCGAAAACTACGGCGATGTGACGGCGTACTGGCAGGGCATAGAGACGACGGTGAATGCGCGGGTCAACGACGGCCTCACGCTGCAGGGTGGGTTCACGGCCGGCGCTGGCGTTCGTGATTTCTGCGATGTCGGGTCACTCGTGCCCGAGATGTACACGCAGACCGGATCGTTTCTGCTCAATCACCAGATCAGCGCGTGCCGCGCCGAGGAGCCGTGGCTGTGGAACTGGCGCGGTCTCGCCAGCTACACCGTCCCGAAGGTCGATGTGCAGGTCAGCGCCATCATGCGGTCGCAGGCCAACATCGCCGCCACCAACGATCCGGCGTCGAACGGTCTCGCGATGAGGGCCGACTACTTTCAGACCAACGCGGCGATTCTAGCGGCTCTCGGCCGGCCGATCGCAGGCGGCGCGCCGAACGTGACGTTGAATCTGGCAAAGCCGGGTGAAGTTTTCCCGGACCGGCTCAACACAGTGGATATCCGCTTCACCAAGATCCTCCGAATCGCTCGCACACGCAGCAACGTCGGTGTTGATCTCTACAACCTGTTCAACGCCAACACCGGCACGAGCTTCAACGAGAACTTCGGGACCGACGGCTCGACATGGCTGCGCGAGAACGCGATCTTGAACCCGCGCTACGTGCGCTTCAACGTGACCTTCGACTTCTGATACACGAAGGGCACTCAGAACACGACGTAGAGGCGGGTCTTTAGACCCGCCTCTCGCCTCCCAGCTAGTTCTCGGATGGCCGTTCGATCTGGTCGATGACGAACACCGGCACCATGCTTTTCTCCGGTTGCAGTTTCAGCCCGAGCTGCTCCTGCAGGGCCGTAAAGATCTCCGGCGCGTCGTCAATCGCGGCCGGCTCCGGTGAGGGGCCGAGCCGTGGTGCGGAGAAGTTCAGCGTGAGAGCATAGAAGCCTTCCAGGCCCGTGCGATCGTTGACGAGACGGCCGACGAGGCCGCCAAGCGACTGTGCGAAATTGACCATCCTCGTGGCGCCGAACACAATCGACGTCGGGCCCATCATCCCACCGCAGCGGCTGCGTATGTCGCTGGCGGAGGGCGGCGTCTGCGGCGGAGGGGGAGGAGCAGTGCCCGGTGGGCGTGGGCTGCAGTCGAGTGTGGAACGTTCGAGCTGCGGACCCAGACGTCCGTCGGATCGCGCCAGCACCAATGCGAACGTGTCCTGTTCGCGTTCCTCGATGTGCGCCACGAGTTTCATGCGCTCGGCAAACAGCGTCCGCCACATCGGATTTCGTTGCTCACGCGTGGAACCAGCAGGTGGCTTGGCGGTGACGTCATACCGTTCGGTCATGACCCAGTCTGGATACCCGACGACCTCGCGCACCGGAACCGGAGCAGCGGCCGCAATGATGGACCGTATCGGCTGGTTGGTCATGACCAGTGTGCCATCGGGCAGTGTTCGGATGCCCGCGGGTGACTGCGGGCCGAGCGTGTTCCGCTTGATCGAGACGACGTCGAAGACCTCGGACGAAGTGGATTGCGCACTGACGGGCGCGGGAAGGGAGATGACGACGAGAAGGGATGTGGCCGCGAGAACTCGAACCATCTCTTTACCTCGTACGTACACCTAACACCTTACACCTTTGACCCTTGACCTGCGAAGAGATCGATGTAGGATCCCAGCCAGCCAGTCCTGTCGGGAGCGACGAAACATGCGTCGGACTCTCGTCGGTCTTTTTGTCGTGGCCGCTGCTGTTGCCCTCTCTGCACAGAGGAAGCAGGAAGCGGCGGTCGCTGAGTGGGTTCGATCGACTGCAATTCAGTTGCAGACGGTTGAAGCCGGCCACGGGTTTGCCGACCTGCAGCCGCTCAAACGAGTAGTCGGCAACGCCCGCATCGTCTCGCTGGGCGAGGCCACCCACGGCACGCGAGAGTTCTTTCAGCTCAAACACCGCCTGCTCGAGTTCCTGGCGACCGAGATGGGGTTCACCATTTTCTCCATCGAGGCGAACCTGCCGGAGGCCTATCGACTCAATGACTACGTGCTGAGAGGAGTCGGTGATCCCCGGCAGCTCCTGCGCGGCATGTACTTCTGGACGTGGGACACCGAGGAAGTCCTCGACATGATCCTGTGGATGCGCGCGTTCAACGCCTCGGGCAGAGGGCGGGTGCAGTTCACCGGGTTCGACATGCAGACGCCCACCGTCGCCATGGAGATCGTGCGCACGTTCGTCGCCCGCTACGATGCACCCTACACGACCGCGATCGTGCGAGCGAACGACGAGATACGTGCGATGGCTGGTCCGGCACCTTTTGGTGTGGCGACGAGTACGTTCCCCGTTGCAGTGTCAGCGGGCAGACGCGTTCGCTACCGCGGTTTTATCAGGACGGCGGGTGTGACGCGTGGATACGCCGGGCTCTGGTGGCGTGTCGATGGTGAAAGCGGCGTCCTCGCCTTCGACAACATGTCGAGCCGCGGCGTGACCGGAACCAGTGAGTGGGCGAGATATGAGATCGATCTCCCGGTCGCGACCAATGCCAGGAACATCAACTTCGGCGCCCTGCACACCGGCGATGGCACGGCGTGGTTCGACGGCCTCACGATTGAGGTCGATGGCGTCCCGTATACGAATCAGAGCTTCTTCGACCTCGACTTCGAGTCGCCCACGCCACGTGGCTTCGCCGTGGGAGGTGCCGGCTACGAGGTTCAACTGGATCGGCAGGTCGTGAGCAGCGGGAGTCAGAGCCTGCGCATGGCGTATCGCTTTGCGCCGTCGCTGCCGGGACTCATCGATCCGGCGCGGGTGTCGGCGACGTGGAAAGAGGTAGTCCGGTATCTCGAGGCGAACCGAGCCACATATCGATCGCGCGGGGCGACCGAACAGGAGATCGAGTGGGCGACCCGGAACGCGATCGTCGTGTTGCAGGGTGTTCAGATGCGGACGAACGAGGTCAGCCGCGATCGCAGCATGGCGGAGAACGTCAAATGGATTCTCGACCAGTCGCCGAACGAGAAGATCGTGTTGTGGGCGCACAACGGGCACGTCGCGGCCGGAGGATTCGGCGGGGGTGGTTTCGAGCCGATGGGTTCGACGCTGAGGACGATGTACGGCACCGAGATGGTGGTGTTCGGATTTGCGTTCAATCAGGGATCGTTCCAGGCGATGGGGCGGCCGAGCGGTCTCAGCACGTTCACTGTCGCCCCGGCGCCGGCCGGCAGCATGGACGCGACGCTCGCAGCGGCGCGCATTCCCGCGCTTGCCGTGGACTGGCGTCGGGTACCGCATGCCGGCCGCGGCGCCGTCATCAGCCCCTGGACAAGCGAACAGCAGAAGACGCGATGGGTTGGATCGACCTACTTCGAGAATGCCCCCGACAACTTCTGGATTGAACTGCGGACTCGCGAGGCGTTCGACGTGACGCTGTTCATCGATATGACGACGGCGGCACGTGCCAACCCTCGGTAGAACCTACTCCGCTCTCAGCGCCTGGACCGGATCGAGGGCAATGGCCCGGCGTGCGGGCAGATAGCTGGCCAACACGCCGGCCGCGATCAGCAGTACCGAAACCGCCATGTACGTCACCGGGTCCAGCGCGGTGACACCGAACAACAACGACGACATCAGACGCGTGAGTCCGGCCGCAGCGACGAGCCCTGCGGCCGCTCCGATGCCGGCAAGCCGCAGACCATGGCGCACGAACATGCCCAATAGTCCGGCCGGCCGCGCGCCCAATGCCGTGCGGATGCCGATTTCCCGGATCCTCTGCGACACCACATAGGCGATGACCCCGTAGATCCCCACGATGCCAAGCACGAGGCCCATCCCTCCGGCTATCGCCAGCATCACGAGCGTGAACGATGTCCGCGCCATCGACTGGTCGTAGAGCGTCTCGAGTGTCGTCACGAGGAATACAGGCTGCCTGCCGTTCACGGACCAGATGGCCTGTTGCGCCTCCGTCAACAAGCTCTCCGTTCCGGTGCGACTGGACCGAATCGCGAACATGCCGCCGCCCTGGGCGAACCCGCGCTCGTCGCCCCAGATGTACCGGTCCATCAAGGCGGGCCAGAAGGCGAACTCGGGCGGCTTCACGTGCACGCCGTTGTCGTATACGTTCTCGACGACACCGACGATTTCACGCCAGGGATCGGCCGCGCCGATTTCGCGAATCCGTTTGCCCAGCGCAGCGCCCGGAACACCCCACCACTCGCGCGCCAGATTCTCTGACACGATCGCGACGCGCCGCTTGTCGTACAGGTCGGTCCAGGTGAAGTCGCGTCCGGCAACGACACGCGTGCCCATCGTCGTGAAGTATCCAGGCGCGATCCTGCGGATTTGCCGGAGGGGCGGAACTTGCCCTTCTGCGACTCCCTTGTCCTCGGCTTGGACCGGGTTACTGCTGCCCAGCAGCGGTTCCAGCGGTGCGGCGCTGCCGAACCCAACCGAAGTGACCCCGCGAATGGCGGCGAGCTTGTCCAGAGTCTCGTGCTGCATCCGCATCACGCGCTCGGGCTCCCTGGCAATCGATTCCGGCATCGTTGAATGCAATATCTGGATCTCTTCGGGGTGCGTGAATCCCGGATGCACGCTGCGCAACTGCTGAAACGTGCGAACCATCAGGCCGGATCCGATCAACAGCACGAGCGCGAGTGCCACCTGAACCACGACCAGCATGTTGCGCGCCCGATGGCGCTCCCGGCCCTGGCTCACCGTCCGGCCTACACCCTGCAACGTGGCGACACGCGGTCGCGCGTATTTCAAGGCCGGTAGGACACCGAAGAGCGCGCCCGAGAGCAAAGACACACCAAGGGCAAACGTCAGCACGAGCGGATCGACGCCGATTTCGTCCAGCCGCGGCAAGGTGTCCGGACCCTTGACGACCAGGATCCGCAAACCGGTATATGCCAGGCCGAGACCCAAGGCGCCGCCCAATAGCCCCAACGTTATGCTTTCGACGAGCATCTCGCGGGCGATCCGTCCCCAGCCGGCGCCGAGCGCGGCGCGAATCGCGAGCTCCTGCTGACGGGACTCGGCGCGCACGAGCAACAGATTGGCCACGTTCGCGCAGGCGATCAAGAGCACGAGCCCCAGAGTCCCCATCACCACCCATAGCGTCGTAGCGATGTCTCCGACGATTTCCTGCTTCAGTGGCTGCAGCCTCGGCGCCAGGCGAGCGTCCTGGAATAGCGTGCGACTCATTCCCGGATTCGGCGGCCAGGTATTCAGCCAGAGTCCCAGCATGCGAGTCACGTCCGCATCGGCTTGCTCCACGCTGACACCGGCTTTGAGCCGCGCAATACACTGGCCAGGAAAAGGGCCCAGAAACGTTTTGTTCCGCTCGAACTGCAAGGGAAGAATCAGCTCGGGATCGCGCTGGAAACCGAATTCCTGCGGCATCACGCCGATCACGGTATGCGGCCTCGAATTGATCGTCAGCGTACGCCCGACGATCGACTCGTCGCCTCCGAAGCGGCGCTGCCAATAGCCGTAGGTGAGCATGACCGTCTCGGCTGATCCCGGCGTGTGGTCCTCCTGAGCGGACCCGCGACCCAGGAGGGGCTTCACGCCGATCGCATCCAGGACGCCGTGGGTGACGAAGAGTGTCCGAGGCATTTCGGGCTCGGCAACCCCGGTGAGACTTGCGCCGCCCAGCGACCACAATCCGAACTGATCGAAGCTTCGGTTCTCCTCGCGGTACGTGAAGTACATCGAAGGAGAACAGCCGATGCTGGGGAGGCCGGGTAACCCCGGCGCTGCGTGCCCGATGCTTATCAGCTCCTCTGCGTGCGGATACGCGAGCGGCCTGATTAAGATGCTGTCAATCACGGCGAAGATGGCCGTGTTTGCGCCGATACCGAGCGCCAACGTCACGATGACGGCTGCCGTGACGCCGGAAGCCTTTCGCATGCGCCGGATCGCATGGCGCGTATCGTTCACGAGCGTCTCGATGGACGGGAGCCCTCTCTGGTCTCGATAGATTTCCTTGACGGCTTCCACGTTGCCAAACTTCAGCAGCGCCTGCCGCCTGGCCTCGATGGGCGACAGGCCGGCCTGAACGTTGTCTGCCGTCTGCCTGGCGATGTGGTCCTCGAACTCAGCCCGCAAGAGCTCTTCGTTCCGCGCCGACGTCGCCCACGAGGTCAACCGGCGGACGGATCGCCTCAAGGCTTTCATTTCAAGTCCTCGACTTTCGCAGCAAAGAATCGTTCGATGATCGCCGTCGTTTGTTCCCAGCTTCGGGCCTCCGCCTGCAATTGCTTGCGGCCCTGGCGCGTCAGACGATAGAAGCGCGCCTTGCGGTTGTTCTCGGACGCTCCCCATTCGGATGCGATAGAGCCTTCCTGCTCGAGCTTGAGCAGCACCGGATAGAGCGTCCCCTGATTGACCGTCAGTAGATCCCCGCTGATCTGCTCAATTCGCCTGGCGATCCCGTAGCCGTGCAAGGGGCCGAGCACATCCAGGGTCTTGAGCACCATCAGCGCCAGTGTGCCCTGTCGAACGTCGCTGTCCTTCATCTCTCTTTGGGTTTCCAACAGGAATGGTGCCGTACTTCCTATGGGAAAGCAACAGGTCCACGTTTTGCCCGGCTCGCGTTATGATCTGCAGGTCTCTGGAGCCGACCATGAAAACATTGCTGTTCGCCCTTTTAATTGGATTCACGTTGAGTTCAGTTGACGCTGCCGCCCAGGAACGGGCGGCGACCGATACGCCGTCCACTCCCGCGGATGCGGCTGCGCTGCCGATCCCTCAACCTGCGGCCGGATTCGTCCAGCCGAAAACACCGTGGGGAGACCCCGATCTCCAGGGATTTTGGCCCGGTGTCGAGATGGTGGGTGTGCCGCTGCAGCGGCCGGCGCGGTTCGGGACGCGCAACACGCTGACGGAGGAAGAGTTCACGAAGCGAGCCAGCGAAATCAGGAACGAGGAGGAGTCGCTCCTGGCCGAGATCGATGTGTTCACCGCCGACGTGACGACGCCGTGCGCCATCCGCTGCCCGACCTCGCCGACACCGCACTGGCAGGAGACGGGCAAACCGTCGCATCAGGCCTCGCTCATCGTTGACCCGCTGGACGGCCGCCAGCCGCCGTTGTCGGCCGAGGGCCAGGCACGTCAGGCGCAGCAGCAGGCGGATGTCAAGGCACGGCGCGAGCGGCTCCAGGGGCGCGAGGCGGACTCACATCTCGATCGCAGTCTCTACGACCGCTGCATCACGCGTGGCGTCATGGGATCGCTCCTGCCGACCATCTACAACAACGGGAACGAGATCGTGCAGGGGCCGGGCTTCGTGGTGATCCGCAACGAGATGATTCACGAGGCACGCGTAGTGCCGCTCGATGGCCGTCCTCACGTCGCGGCGAACGTGACGTCCTACATGGGCGACTCGCGTGGCCGCTGGGAAGGGAACACGCTGGTTGTCGTCACCAAGAACCTGAACGGCATGACCGGTGTTGGCGGGAATGGCGGTGGCCGTTCGAGTACCAGGATGACGATCACCGAACGGTTCACGATGCTCGACGCGAACACGCTGCAGTACACGGCGACGATTGACGACCCCGGGACGTGGACGCGTCCCTGGACGCTGTCGTTTCCGTGGAAGCGCGAGGCCGTCTACGGGATGTTCGAGTACGCGTGCCATGAAGGCAACTACGCGATGCGCAACATCCTGAGCGCGTCGCGCGCTGCCGAGGCGAGCGGGGGCAAGTAAGGACGAAGCGGTAACACCGGGATCGCCACGTAGCGATCCTCGGTGCCTCAGTGCCTCGGTGTCGTGATGGGTGGAAGGCCCGTCGCGCGCCTACTTGCGTTCGGGCAGTGCGAACACGTACATCGCCTGCCCAGTGGTTGGAACGCGAATCTCAGGCGCGATCGTCGACGGCACGAGCCGCGGACTGCCGCCACCCAGGCCAGTCGTGACCGCGATGTACTGTCGTCCATCGACGGCGAACGAGATCGGGAAACCTTGAACAGATGTGCTGAGCCGGGTCTTCCATAGCACGCGGCCGGTTCGCGTATCGACAGCTTTGAACTCGCGATCGAGATCGCCGACGAACGCCACGCCGCCGCCGGTTGACAGCACTGAGGTCAGGAACGGCGCGCGCTGCTGCAGCGCCCATGTTTCCTTCATGCTGTTGACGTCGAACGCGGCCAGCTTGCCGACGTTGCCGTCGGTACCCGGCATCTCGTAGAAGCGTCGATCGGCGCCGCCACCACTGCCGCCGCCGGGGACCTGTTCGATCTTCTGCGCGCGAATCGCGATGCAGCTCTGACTGAGCGGGATGATCAGCTGATTGCTCTGTTTGTGATGGCTCATCGCCTGCCAGTTGTGACCGCCTTCGGTACTCGGGCAGCCATCGATCCACTGTCCGATCTCGTGATCGATGATGTCGGCGCGGTAGCGCGGCTCGCCGGTCTTCGGATCGAAGCTCTCCCACACGTTCTGGAACGTCCCTTCCTTGTGTCCGAGGTACTTGCCGGTCTTGCGATCGAGCTTCCAGATTACCGAATCCTTGCCGACGGTGAACACGAGGTTCTGGCCGCCGCTGTCGACGAGCACGCGCTCGAAGACGATATCGAGATCGAGCGCTTCGCCGGGCGCGTGCGAGAAGTACCACGCCAGCTTGCCCGTGTCCGCGTCGAGCGCAACGGTGGAACTGGTGTACAGCGCTTTGTCGAGTGTGTACATCCCGCGGCTGACCGGCATCCACGGCTTGGCCTGCGCGGTGCCCCAGTAGGTGAGGTTGAGATCGGGATCGTAGCTGCCCGTGATCCACGTTTCTCCGCCGGCGCGGTACAGGTTCGTAAGGCTGCCCCACGTGTCCCCACCCGGCTCGCCTTCGCGCGCGACGGTGTTGAACCGCCACAGTTGTTTGCCGGTGGCGGCGTCGTAGGCGCTGATGAAGCACCTCCGCTCGACGTACGGTGAACAGCCGCCCATGCCCTGAATCACTTTGCCGCGCGCAACGAGCGGGCCGCTCGAACTGCCGCGGCCGTCGGGCATCTCGACGTCCCACGCGACTTCGCCGGTGCGTGCGTTCAGCGCTACGAGATGCGCATTACTCAACGCCAGATACAGCTTGTCGTCGTAGAGCGACATGCCGCGCATCGCGATGTTCACACCGAGGCGCTGCTCCCAGATCAGATCGCCGGTGCGCCCGTCGATCGCCTGCACGATCCCGCCGGTGTTGTTCAGGAAGATGGTGCCGTCCTTGGCCAGCGGCGACGGCTGGTTGGTGCCGCCCTCGTTCATCGGCCACACCCACTGGAGCTGAAGGTCCTGCACGTTGTTTTGTGTGATTTGCGTGAGCGGGCTGAAGCTCGAGGCGTACTGATCGCGCCGCAGCATTGGCCAATCGCCCGGCGCGGGATTGCGGAGCATGTCGTCCGTGACGCGCGCGAGGTTCTTCACCTCTCCACGAACGGTGAGCCCGGTCGGCGGAGGTTCCTGTCCGCGTCCTCGTCCCTGGCCCGCGGGTGCACCTTGCGGACCTGCTCCTCGCCCTGCCGGTGCCTGTTGGGCAGCGGGTGCCGGCGCCGGAGCGGGAGCGGCGGCAGGCGGTGCGGCCTGAGTGGGCGCAGCGGCGGTAGGACCGCCAATTCGGACGTCGGTCGTCGCTGTCAACGGCGTCGTTCCGGCAGCGATGCCGTTGAACTGCAGAATGTAGGCGACGATGTTGACGTACGTCGCTTCCGGCAACCCGCTAGGGTTGTTCGCGGGCATCGTCGTCTGAATGAGCCCGAACAGATCGCGCGTCGTGCGCGAGCGCCATCCGCCGATGAATCCCTCGCCTGTGAGCGGAAACGAGCCTTTGAGATCGGCGCCATGGCAGGCAGCGCAGTCGGCGTCGTACGCGGCCTTTCCCGCGGAGGCCTGTTCCGCTGTGAACGGCCCACCAGCCGGTTGCTGACCCGTGAGCAGAACACCGGAGACGACAAGACTCGCGAACGCCGCCAGCAGGGAAGAATTCGTGCGCAACTTAGTCATACAACTTGATCCTATTTGAGGAGCCAACCCCACAATGTGCTGCCGTCTGGAGGCACGCCTTTGCCGGTGTGCAGCTGAAGATAGAGTTTGCCTTGCTTCAGCGCTTCGACCTGCTCGGGGGTCAGGTCCACCGCGCCGGACAACTTTCCACTCGCTCCCTGCGTGACGGTGAGGTCGCCGATGGCGGCGCCGCGCGCGGCCTTGGCGATGCCCTGATGTAGTCGTGCGATGGTGGCGGGTGCGGCCAATCCCTCGAATGTTCCGGCAATCGTCAGTTTGCGCCCAGCCAGCGTTGCCGTTGCGGATCCCTTCCCGATCACATTGGGACGGTCGGCAGGGGTGGTTGGGACCCATCCCAGCCGTGCCGTATAGGTGTCACCAGTCTGGGCCGTCAGCGGGGTGGAAGCGGCAACCGCGGCAAGCGCGATGGCGATAAAAACAAGACGACGGATCATCGTGTACCTCAGGATTGGGCGTATCTTACAATGTTGCCGCGGAAGCCGGACCTCCCGTAAGAGTGGTAGCCCCCGAATCCGACGAGGATCACGATGACGAAGAATCCTGCCTATAAGCTCGATCGACGGTCGTTTCTCCGTGTATCTGCCCTGGCTGGCGGCGGCATGCTGGTCGCCGTCTACCTCGATCCGGTAGCCCGCGTCGCCGGGCAGGGGCAGGCGCCCGCGCAGGCCTTCGTCCCCAGTGCCTTCATCAAGATCGGTCCCGACAACGTGGTGACGATCATCTCGAAGAACCCCGAGATCGGTCAGGGCATCAAGACGTCGCTGCCGATGATCCTTGCTGACGAGCTCGGTGTGCCATGGAACGGCATCCGCATCGAGCAGGCCGATCTCGACGAGACGAAGTACGGCCGGCAGAATGCCGGCGGCAGCACGGCGACGCCGACCAACTGGGACCCGTTGCGACAGGTCAGCGCCTCGATTCGCGAGATGCTGGTCGCCGCGGCAGCGCAGGAATGGAACGTGCCGGCAGCGGAGTGCGTGGCGGCGGATGCCAGCGTCACGCATCGCGCGAGCGGCCGGAAGATGACGTACGGCGCGCTCGCCGCGCGCGCGGCGACGATGACCCCGCCTGATATGCAGACGGTGAAGCTGAAGTCGGCTTCCGACTACAAGATCATCGGCAAGTTCACCCCGGGCGTCGACAACGCGCGCATCGTCACCGGTCAGCCAACCTTCGGCATCGACTTCACGCTGCCCGGAATGCTGTGGGCTGTCTACGAGAAGTGTCCGGTCTACGGTGGGAAGGTCGTCAGCGCCAACTACGATCAGATCAAGGCGATGCCCGGCGTGCGCCATGTGTTTGCCGTCGAGGGGACGACAGATCTTCGCGGCCTCATGCCCGGTGTCGCGATCGTGGCTGACAGCTGGTGGCAGGCGAAGACGGCGCGCGAGAAGCTGCAGGTGCAGTGGAACGAAGGCACGACGGCGCAGCAGAGCAGCGATGCGTGGGCGCGTCAAGCCAAAGAGATCTCGACGCAGAAGCCAGGCTTCGCGTTGCGAGTCGATGGCAACGCCGAGCAGGCGCTGGCCAGCGCAGCGAAGGTCGTCGAAGCGGCCTACGACTATCCATTCATCTCACACGCGCCGCTCGAGCCGCAGAACTGCACGGCGCACTGGCGCGATGGGAAGATGGAAATCTGGGCGCCTACCCAGACCCCGGCGAACGGACGACAGCTCGTGTCGAGCGCGCTTGGCATTCCCGAGTCGAACATCACCATCCACATTCAGCGCGCAGGCGGCGGCTTCGGCCGACGGCTGACCAACGACTACATGGGGGAGGCAGCCGCCATCACCAAGCAGATCGGCGTGCCGGTCAAGGTGCTGTGGACGCGTGAAGACGACATGCGTCATGACCACTATCGGCCGGGCGGCTTCCACTTCCTGAAGGCGGGAGTCGACGCGTCAGGCAAGCTCGTGGCGTGGCGCAATCACTTCGTCAGCTACGGCGACAACTCGAAGGGTGAGCAGGGCTTCTCGAACTCCGCGAACATTCCCGGCGTCGAGTTCCCGGCACGCTTCATTCCGAACTACGACTTCCAGGCGACGCTGATGGCGTTGGGCGTGCCGACCGGCGCGCATCGAGCACCGCGCAGCAACGCGTTCTCGTTCGTGTTCCAGTCGTTCATCGACGAGATCGCGATCGCCGCTGGCAAGGATCCGCTCGCGTTCAGGCTCGAGTTGCTGGCAGCGCCGCTCTTCCCGGATCCGGCGCAGGGGGGTAACGGCTTCGATCATGCGCGGGCCCGCGGAGTGCTCGAGGCGGTGCGAGATCGTTCGGGCTGGGGCAAACGAACGTTGCCCAAGGGCACGGCGATGGGAGTGGGGTTCCAGTACAGCCACCGCGGCTACTTCGCCAACGTTGCCGAGGTCAGCGTCGACAACCTCAATCGCCTGAAGGTCAACAAGGTGTGGGTGGCCGGTGACGTGGGCCGGCAGATCGTGAACCCGAGCAGTGCCGTCAACCAGAGCCAGGGTGCCGTGGTCGAGGGCATGAGCCACCTGATGGGTTGGGAGATCTCGATCCAGGGTGGCAAGGCGGTGCAGGGGAACTTCAACCAGTATCCGACGGTGCGGATCAATCAGGCGCCAGAGGTCGATGTGCACTTCGTCGTGACCGACAACGCGCCGACCGGCCTCGGCGAGCCGGCACTGCCGCCGACGATTCCAGCGCTGGCGAATGCCATCTTCGCCGCGACCGGGAAGCGCATCAGGTCGCTCCCGATCTCGAAGCAGGGTTTCCGCTGGGCTTGATAGAACATTGTTGACTGGTTGATCTTTGATTCTTGAATCGTTTTTGACTTCTGATTGCTGAATTGTTGATTGCGGCCAATCTTCATTCGACAATCAACAACCAAGACCAATCCCTGATCAAAGATCGCCCATTCGACAATTGCCGTGCTACCTCACGTTGTCATCATCGGCGGCGGCTTCGGTGGCCTCTCCGCCGCCAGGGCCTTTCGCAACGCCGATGTGCGCGTCACGCTCATCGATCGGCGTAATCATCACGTCTTCCAGCCGCTCCTCTATCAAGTTGCGACTGCGACGCTCTCGCCTGGTGATATCGCCGCGCCGATTCGCTGGATCCTGCGAAACATCAGCAACGTCAGAGTGTTGCTGGCCAATGCCACGCGCATCGACGTCGAAGCCAGGCGTATCGAGCTTTCAGACGGCAGCCCGCTCGACTACGACTGGCTGATCATCGCCACCGGCTCGAAGCACGCATACTTCGGTCATGGCGATTGGGAGCCGAATGCGCCGGGGCTGAAGACCCTCGAGGACGCCATTGCCATCAGGCGGCGTATCCTCATCGCGTTCGAGCGCGCCGAGCGCGAAGAAGACGACCGCCGGCGCGGAGAGTTGCTGACGTTCGTCATCGTGGGCGGGGGGCCCACTGGTGTCGAGCTCGCGGGGACGCTGGCCGAGATCGCCCGGCAGACCCTGCGTGACGAGTTCCGCTCGATCGACACGACACGCGCTCGCATTCTGCTCGTCGAGGCAGGACCAACGATTCTCCAAACGTTTCCAGAGCGCTTGCGCAATGCCGCGCGCGCATCGCTGCTGCGCCTCGGCATCGAGGTTCGCGAGGGAATCGCAGTCACCGGTGTCGATTCGCGCGGCGTCATGATCGGCTCGGAGCGCGTCGATGCCGGGACCGTGCTCTGGGCCGCTGGTGTTGCGGCGTCGTCTGTGGTGAAGACGCTCGGTGTGCCTCTCGATCGAGCGGGGCGCGTGATCGTCGAGCCCGATCTCTCGATTCCCGGTCACCCGGAAGTGTTCGTGGCTGGCGATGCCGCAGCGGCCATGAACGACGGCAAGCTGTTGCCTGGGGTCGCGCAGACGGCGATGCAGGGCGCCCGTCACGCAGCGAAAAACATCCTGCGTCGACTGAAGGGCCAGCCCTCCACGCCGTTCGTCTACCGCGACCTTGGCAGCATGGCCATCATCGGCCGGCGCGCCGCCATCAGCGACCTCGGA
>JAICEG010000027.1 GCA_025924295.1 Vicinamibacteria bacterium | reverse complement strand
TGTGCCGTTCGCTCGCCGGCTTGACGCCGGCCCGCCGCGGCCGCGTGCTGCTCGATGGCGTCGAAACGACGCGCCTGCCGCCGCATCAGGTGTGTGATGCCGGAATCAGTCTCGTGCCGCAGGGCCGGCGCATCTTCGTCTCGCTATCGGTGGAGGAGAACCTCCACATCGCGGTCCGCCCGGCGAGATCGGAGAGCAACTGGACACTCGAGCGGATATTCGAGCTCTTTCCCCGGCTCGCCGAACGACGTCATCACGGCGGCGGTGAACTGAGCGGCGGCGAACAGCAGATGCTGGCGATCGCGCGAGCGCTGGTCGCGAATCCCCGGCTGCTCATCATGGACGAGCCGACCGAGGGACTGGCGCCGGCTCTCGTCGCGGACGTGGCGCGGCTCATCCAACGCCTGCGCAACGATGGGACGACGGTCCTGCTGGTCGAGCAGAACGCGGCATTCGCGGTCGACGTCTCGAACACGACCCACGTCATGCACCAGGGGACGATCGTCTACAGCGCCGACGCAGATGCCCTGTGGGCGAACGAGGACATCAAGAGTCAGTACCTTGGCGTGCCTGGCGGAACGAAGAGCTGATTTCTACTTCTTGGGCGGGGCGGGCCGGTTGAACCGCGCCGCGTCGATCGTCACATTCGGCTGCACCTCGCTCAACTCGACGACGTCTCGACCATCCAGCCAGGTGTCGGTCCACTTGAACGGGATCCTCACGCCAGCCACTTCGCGGTAGTCCGAATAATCCGTCTGCCTCGAGATGCGGCCAACGGGTGAGTCGTTGTAGCGGACATGGCGCACGAGGAGGCCGGTCTCTGAATCGAAGTACAGCGTCGCCGTCCCACCGCGCGCGGTCGTGCCCTGGACGACCTGCACTTCGCGGTCTTCGATCAGTGTCGCCAGCCCGACCCGCCAGTTGGTGAGCGCCTGCTTGATGCCCGCCGGATGCGCCAGATCGGCTTCGAGCTTCAAGCCGTCAACTTCCTGCGGGCTCAACGCGAGCACGTCGACCGGCCGGAACGGCGCCGCAATCCACCCGGAGCGGCCGTCGTAGGTCGTGGTGGCGTCGCCCGCCGTCGTCTTCACAACGGTCGTGCGCTGGCCCTCGCGGGAGTAAATCTCGAGAGGCCGCGGCTCGTTCTCCGGCCCATAGCCCGAGCTCATACCCTTCGCGACATAACTCTTCAACGCCGCGACGCGCTGCGCTCCGCCAACCGCCTGGATGTACTTATCGAGGATCTCGTCGGCCTTCGGCGCATTGACGGCCTGCTCGAAGACGGCGTTGGGATCGCCGAACGGCGGCGTGCCGTACAGCTCGGCCAGATCGGCCGTTGCTCGCGGGCGAGCGCTGCCACGATGGCAGGTGTAGCAGGTCACCACCTGACGCCCACGGAAGTGCGTCTTGTTGATGGTGGCCATCATCGTGATCATCACCCTGGCCATCTGCTTTCGCGGGTTGTCTTTCGCGTACACCGCCCAGTTCTCATCGCCAGCGTCATGACAGTCCTCGCACGACATCCCCAGCGCCGCCGAGAAGACGCCCATCGTGCCCATGAACTCGTTCACTGGAATGCCCTTGAGCACCTGCACGTTCTTGAAGATCTGCTCGGCCATGGGTGGCGCGGCCGGGGCGGCTCCGCCCTGACCAACTGTCACGACGACCGCCGACAGCCACACGACAGCTGATACCGCAACGCCCACGATGGATCGCCTCGAGCTCCCTGTCATCGGATTCCTCGCCTCTCGCATCTGTTCGCGTGCGACTATACCTATCCTCTGGCGCCCCGGCAATGCGGGGCGCCCACCGTCCCCGGAATTCCGAATTGACAGGACTGCCTCGCGGTGAGAGATTCTCGGGGGTTTCAATGGGGGAGGCGTGAATGTCAGTCGAGTTGCGTACGGTTACGGGCGTGGCACTCGTTGTAATCGCAGGGGTCAGCCTGGCGGCGGGATGGCAGGCCCCGTCGTCTGGTTCGGTCACTACCGCTCAGCTCAGGGAAATTGCCTACCTGAAGGCATCGAATCCGGATGCTGACGATCATTTCGGGTGCGGCGGGCAGCTCGACGGGCATGCGGGGTGGGGCGTCGCCATCAGCGGCGACGGGAACACCGTGGCAGTCGGGGCGCCTCATGAGAGCAGCGGAGCGAGGAGCATCAACGGCAACCAGAACGACAACTCGATGTACGCGTCCGGTGCGGTCTACGTCTTCGTGCGGAACGGGGCGGGATGGGTGCAACAGGCCTACGTGAAACCGTCGAATCCGCAGATGGGCGCCGAATTCGGACACGTCGTCGCGCTCAGCGCCGATGGCAACACATTGGCCGTCTCTGCCTTTGGGGAAGCGAGCAAGTCGACCGGTGTGAACGGGAGTGGGGACGACCACTCGATACCGCAAGCTGGCGCAGCATACGTCTTCACGCGCACCGGGACGAGCTGGGCGCAACGGGCGTACGTCAAGGCCTCCAACACGGGTCATGCGGCCGCCACCGCCGACAGCTTCGGCGATGGCGATCAGTTCGCAGCGTCGTTGGCGCTGAGCGATGATGGCCGAACGCTGGCCGTGGGTGCGATCACCGAGGACAGCGCGTCGCCCGGCATCAACGGCAAGCAGGACGACAACTCGGCTCAATCGGCTGGCGCGGTCTACGTGTTCGCGCTCACGGGCACTGCCTGGGCACAACAGGCATATGTCAAGGCCGCCAACCCCGACCCGGGCGACATGTTCGGTTACAGCGTATCGCTCAGCGCCGATGGCAACACCCTCGCTGCCGGCAGTTTCGACGAAGGGGGATCCGCGAGGGGCATCAACGGCCCCTATGACAACATGCGACGTGGCTCAGGCGCCGTCTACGTCTTCACACGTGCGGGATCGACCTGGACCCAGCAAGCCTACATCCACGCCGACAACGCCGAGGCCGGCGACTCCATGGGCGTCAACGTCGTGCTGAGCGACGATGGGAATACGCTGCTGGCGAGCTCGCTCGACGAAGATTGCAAGGCGACCGGCGTCAACGCGACCGGATGTGACAACGATCGAATGGACGACGTCTCCACGGGCGCAGCCTACGTCTTCGTGCGCAGCGGCACGACGTGGACGCAGCAGGCATTCCTGAAGGCATCCAACACCGGGCCCAACGACTGGTTCGGCTCGCGGGCGACGTTGAGCGGCGATGGCAACACCGCGGCCCTTGGCGCGTCGCTCGAGGACAGTTCAGGCAAAGGGATCAATGGCAAGCAGGATGACGACGCCGCGTCGGAATCGGGTGCGGTCTACGTGTTCACTCGTAGCGGCACGACATGGCGGCAGCAGTACTACGTGAAGAGCTCGAACGCCGAAGCGTTCGATGAGTTCGGCGGCTCGGTCGCGCTCAGTCGCGACGGCCGCATCATGCTGGCCTCGGCACACGCGGAGGACGGCGGCTCGAAGGGTGCTGGTGGAAACCTGACGGATAACTCGGTCAGCGAGTCCGGCGCGGTTTACGTGTTCAGCAACTAGCGGCTGGAGGCGGGTCTACAAAGCAAGACCCGCCCTACGCTGACCTCCTACGGCTCGCGTAAAAGCGGCACATTCTGCGCGGGTACCGGCCTCGCCTGCACGAACGCGTAGATGTCCGCCATCTCGGTATCCGACACAACCTTGCTGGTGTACGGCGGCATCTGCCCGGTTGGGCGCCGCACGTACTGGCTGAATGCCGTGAACGCGATCGGCTTCGGCCCGAGGCGCGGCCCGGTGGCACTCGATCCCTGTGCTTCCCGGCCGTGGCACTGATAGCAGCCGTAGCTTTCGTACAGCTTCTTTCCTGCTTCAGCGTTTCCTACTGGCGCTGCCTGCGTCGCAGGCGCCTGCGCCCCCACGGCGGCAAGGGACGCGAGTGCGACGATACCGAGTGCGACGATATGAATCTTCATCAGCTCACCTCGGTTGCGTCACTACATCGATCAGCGACGGCTCCCCACGCTTGACGACCTCGAGCGCCCGCGTGATCGCAGGCGCCAGATCCTTCGGGTTCGTGATCGGCCCTTGCGCGTGGACGCCCATGCCCTGCGCGATCTTCGCGAAATCGACGTTCGGATCCTCGATCGTCGTGCCGACGTGCGCGCGCGAGATGCCGCGATTGTGCCGGTTGGCCATGCGCTGCAGGTGCATGACCTCCTGGTGATACGCGCGGTTGTTGTGCATCACGGCGAGCAGCGGAATCCGGTGGTGGGCGGCTGTCCACCAGACCCCCGGCGCATAGAGAAAGTCACCATCGCCCTGAATCGTGACTGACAACCGTCCGTGCTTCTTGTTGGCGAGTGCAGCACCAACTGCGGCCGGGGCACCATAGCCCACACCAGCGCCACCCGAGCCGCCGAGCGACTGGTAGTGCTTCTCGAAATTCCACAGCTGCGACGTCCAGTCGCTCATGATGCCGCTCTCGGCCACCAGAGCCCAGTCCTCCTTCTTGATCTGGGCCCACAGCTCCATCGTCATGCGGGCGGTGCTGATCGGGCTCGCATCCCACGCATAGGCCGCCTCGGCGCGGGCGCGCTCGAGCGCGCGCCCGTGTGTTTCGGCCAGGCGCTTGCCACGCGCCTCGAAGGCCGTACGCCGATCGGCGGTGAGGAGTCGCTTGCAGGCTTCAGTCAACGCGGGAAGCGTCGCTTCAGCGTCCGCGGCCATTGCCACGTCCACTTCGGGGTAACGCTGGAAGTCCTGGTAGTTTCCTTTCGTCGCCAGATCGAGCGCCGTGATGCTCACGAGTTTCGTGCCCGGCTTCACGAGCGATCGCGACGTGCGCGTGAGGCCGTCGCGAACGGCGCTGACCGTTCCCCAGAAGTCCGTCAGCTCGAGGCCGAGAATCACGTCCGCTTCGGCAACGAGCTGACGCGCCGCGCTGCTCTGATTGAGCGGGTGGCGTGATGGGAAGTTCATCCGCCCGCCCTGATCGACGACCGGCGCCTGCAATGTCTCGGCGAGCTCGATCAGTCGCTGCACCCCGGCCGGCGTGCGCGCCGCGCGGTCGGCGACGATGAGCGGGTTTTGTGCGTTGACGAGGAGGCGCGCCGCTTCCGCCACCGCGCCCGAATCGCCCTGCGGGGGTGTGGCGCGCGTGAGTCTCGGGATGCGAAGACGCGAGGTGATCTCGGCATGGATCGGATCTTCCTGCAGACCGCCATCGATGACGAGGAGCACCGGCATCATCGGCGGCGTCAACGCAATCTTGTAGGCGCGTATCGCCGACTCGGCGAAGTGCGGGAGCGAGACCGGCTGATCGTCCCACTTGATGTAGTCGCGAACCATCGCCGCCGCGTCCTGGACGCTGTGCGACCACTCGACGCCGGGCCGTCGCAGCGTGGCGTCGAGCGAGTTGCCAGCCATGATGTAGACCGGGACGCGATCGCAGTAGGCGTTGTAGATCGCCATCGCGGCGTGCTGCAGGCCCACCGTGCCATGGCACAGCACCGCCATCGGCTTCCCCTCGGCCTTGAAGTAGCCGTGGGCCATGGCCACTGAGGATTCCTCGTGGCAGCAGGTGATGAACTCCGGCATCTTGTTGTTGCCGTAGTTGACGATCGACTCGTGAATCCCGCGGAAGCTCGAACCGGGATTCGACGCGACGTATTCGAAGTCGAGCGTCTTGATCACGTCGACCATGAAGTCGCCGCCCGGCCGATCGATCGTGATGATCTCGCCGCCGTCAGACGGGTCGACTTCGCGTGGCGCGATCGGTGCGGATGCCTGCGCAGGCGTAGCCGCCTGTCGCGGTGCATCCTCGCCGTAGTGTCCGGCTTCAGCCGGACCTGAGACAGCGTTGCCTGGAACCAAGGCTGCTGCCCCGGTGACCGCAGCGCTCTTGAGAAAGTCACGACGGTTCTTCATCGCTTTTTTCCTCGCCATGCGTCGACGCTGAGGGCGCCAGGACCTGCCGCCCAGAAGAACAGAAACAGGAAACAGAACAGGATGGACGCTTCCATACCCGCCTGCTCGAAGCTGCGCCAGAAACCACGAGGAGCCCACGATCGGAAATACGCGACGGCCATCTCACCCGACAGGATGAAGGCCACGGGACGCGTGAACAGTCCAACGGTGAAGAGCGGTCCACCAATAATCTCGAGCCAACCAGCAAAACCACGGATGGTCATGATGTCGCGGTCGATGCGGCCACCACCGACGCCGAAGATCTTTTCCAGCCCGTGCATCAGGAACAGCAGTCCGGCGGCAATCCTCAGAATGCCGAGCAGGATTGGCGTCCATCTCGTGTCCGTTGAGGTTGCCCCACGCAGCCGGTCCAGGCTCCATGGGCCGGCGCCCGCGGCCGACAGGTAGAGGAAGAAGAATGCGTTGAGCAGGATGGGATCCCCGCCGTTGCGGTGCGTGAACGGACCACGTTGCAGCGGGCCGAGAAAGAAAAGGACGAAGTAGAGCACGGCAAGCACGAGGCCGACCTGCCTCGTATACAGGCCGAGGATGAGCAGAAGCCCAGCCGGAAATGCGATGAGCTCGAGAGCGCCCTCGAAGGACACCCGCGACGCATGGCTGGCCTCCGGGTACGCCAGGACCTGCTCCATCCCGTGACGCAGCACGAGGAAGCCAAAGATGATTCGCGCGACGCTCTGGAGATACGGTGCCAGTTGTCCCATGGGCACGTCGTTCATAACCTTCCTGCCGTGGCGCGTCAACGGGGAAATGGCGCCAAAGCCCGGAGCCCGGCAGCCCCATTGAGGTGAACGCGAAGCACGGGTAACATCTGCGGTCGCCGGAGCTGGTCGATTCACCGGAGGAGGACTGTATGCCTGGACGCGTCGTCATGTTCGTCACGGGATTCATAGTGGCACTCGCGGTCATCTACCTGCCTGAGAGCCAGGTCGTCGTCGGTCAGTCAGCCCCGACACGCTTTGCCGCGGTGCCGGCCGAAAAGGGAGGTCAGGACATCTTCGGCGCGTACGACGTCGCTGCCGACTGGCCGAAGGATCTCTCAACCATCAAGGGCCACGAGGGGTGGACGTTTGGCGCGGGCCAGAGCGTGTTCGCCGAGAGCCCGAATCGCATCTTCGTGCTGCAGCGTGGCGAGCTGCCAATGCTGGGGCGCCCGAAGCCGACCAACCTCCCGCAGCTCGGACCGAACCTCACGTTCCCGATCGGCCGCTTGCCCTGGCGAGACGCCACCGCGGCCAGCCCGCCCGGAAACGGCGGCACCGGGCAGCCGGCCGAAGGCGGCATGGAGGCATGGGAGAAGGGCAACGGCGGGAGAAAGTTCGGCGTCGACGCGCGCTGGGAACACACCGTCATGATCTTCGATGGCCAGGGCAACCTGGTTGATTCGTGGAATCAATACGACTCGATGATGCAGCGGCCGCACTTCATCGCCATCAGCCCGTACGATCCGCAGAAGCACGTCTGGATCGTCGACGACCACAAGCACGTCATCCACAAGTTCACCAACGACGGCAAGACGAAGGTGCAGACGATCGGCACCTACGGCGTGCCTGGCAACGACGCTTCGCACTTCAACCGGCCGACCTTCATGGACTGGTTCCCGGACGGCAGCTTCGTCGTGGCCGATGGCTACAACGGAACCCGCGTCGTGAAATTCGACAAGGACGGCAAGTACCTGACCGCGTGGGGTCAGCGTGGCGAGGCGGGCAAGGAGACGCGCCCCGGCTACTTCAACAACGTCCACGGCATCGCGGTCGATCCGAAGACGCGTCGTGTCTTCGTGAACGATCGCGGCAACAAGCGGGCGCAGGTGTTCGACGAGAACGGCAAGTTCCTGCACGAGTGGTCATTCGGAAAAGATCCCGCCGACATCCACCTGTTCCACATCTTCAGCGACGGCTACCTGTGGGCGGCCGATCGCGGAACCAGCAAGATCCTGAAGTACGACCTCAATGGCAACTTCCAGTACGCATGGGGCACGTGGGGTGACTTCCCCGGCGGCATGTGGGGCGTGCACGGCATGAGCGTCGACCAGGACGGGAACTTCTACGTCGCCGAAGTCGACAACGGCGGCGCCCAGAAGTACACGCCGCGCAAGGGTGCCAATCCCGCGATGCTGGTTGGCAAGCCGATTCGGTCGGCGTGGAAGTAAATCAACATTCGTTGATCTTTGATTTGGGATCTTCGATGGTTGGTGATCGTTGAATTCTGATCGGTGATTTGTTGGGTGATCCCCCTCGTCGGGATCACCCGCAAATCACCAGTCAACCATCTGCTCGAACACTCCGCCGCGCGCGACTTTCCGACGACGTCTGCACATGTCTCGACGGCAGCACCGCTCTATCCGAGAATTTCGTTGAGCCCCTGGAGGACGCGGGCCAGTTCTTCTTCTGAGGCATGGGCGATCCGCCGACCCACTCGGTCCACGGAGAGGGTTCGAATCTGGCTGATCTTGATCCAGGAGCGTTTGGTCAGCCCAGTGGCCCTACTCTCGAGCGTCAAAGGGAAGCCGGCCTTGGGCTCCTGACTCGTCATGGCCACGGCGATCACTGTCCCCGATCGTTCGTTGAACACGTCGTGGCTGAGGACCAGGATCGGGCGTTGGCCGGCCTGCTCGCGTCCGCGGACGGGATTGAGGTCCGCCCAGCGGATTTCGCCTCTCAGTATTCTGGCCACGAGTCGAGCGCATCCGCCATGCCTTCCTCAGCGAGCCGTTTCTCCTGAGCAGGATCGAGTTTGGCCGCCTCCCTTGCCAAACGAGTTTTCGCCAAGCGATGGAGCTTGTCGGCGAGGGCCGCCTCGATGGCCTGGCTTCGATTGCGGAACCGTTGCTGGGACACCAATTGGTCGACCTGATCGAGCAGGTCGGCGTCTATCGTCAACGCCACTTTGGTCTTCGGCATAACGGTATGATGAACTATCATACCATGTCGGGCGGACGCCCTGCCTTCAGAGGTGTGCGTCGAACCAGACAGAGACTGATTTCTCGCGGAAAAGGTCCGCAATCCGTTCGACTCGCTGCCTGTCCGTCCGTTTGTAGGAGATGAACAAATCGGCCATCGACGTGATTCTATGCGGACGCGTCGATCGAGCCGACGACGTCGCGAACGCTTGCATCACCTTTCGGAACACTCTTCATGCCCTCAGGCATGCCGCGACGTGCGTCTTCAGTAGAAAGCCTCTGCGGACGGAAGTTCGTGAGGCTATCCGCGTCTCACACTGAGGCCGATTCGCCGCTGAGCGCTTCCTGGTAGAAACGGCGGAGCAGCTCCAGCAGCGCATTGCCTGACAATCCAGAAGGTGGATGGAGGTCCCGCATCTCCCGACGTGCGTCGTCGTAGAACTGGTCGAACTGCTCGGTGACCTCGCGAATGTCTTCCCCTCCGGTGAAACAGTGCGTCTTGTCGAAGCCGTGCGCGCCGCCGCGCTTGAATCCCTCATACGCGACCATATCGCCAATCACAAAGAGATTGGGCATCGGCACGGGCGAGACCACGAACTCGCACTGCGACATGGCGGCGAGGTCGAGTGCTGCAAGCTCTGGATTCGAGACGTCGCTTCGCCCTTCGAGCAGGCCGATCAGGCGCTCGTAGCGAACCTTCAGGCGTGCGGGCAGCATTTTCTGCGCAAAGCGTCGCGGCGGATTCAGGACGGCTTTCAATCTGGCGCCTCGAACCAGCAGCTCTCGCAGCAGGTTGCGCTCCGACAGCAGCGACGTTCGGTACTCAGGCTCAATCGACGGGTCAACTGGCTCGAGATCGCTGATCGCCATCGTGCCTAAACCAGCCGCCGTCCGAATCGTGAGATCGACGCGTCCAGCCGGGCCCGCTGAATCGAGCACGTGCTCGAGGTCGCGCACGATCATCCGTGTGCGGGGTAAGCGCCCCCGAATGACAGACCACGTCTCCTGCTCGACAGTGGACCGCATGGCCGCTCGCAAGAAACCAGGGAGTGTGTCTCTCAGTTCCCGAAGACCGTCAGCATGCTGCTCGTAGAGGAGTTGACGAAACTGTTGGAGGTCGTATGCTGCCTTGTCGTTGAGTGCCTGTGTGACGATCACTACGCGATCGGGACCCTTGATCTGGTGGGCGATACCGAGTTCGTAAAGAACGTTTGGGTTGTAATCGGTGATGTCGGCGACGACAACCGCAGATTCTCGGATGGCCTTCACCACCTGCGGCATGACGCTTCCGGGCTGGTGATGCCGGTCGCTGCGCACATACTCGAGGCCGCATTCAACGGCCGCCTCGCTGATGACGCGGTCGACCTCGATGAAGCGGGCGTTGAATGGCATGATCGAAAAACAAGTGCTCATGACGCAAACGCCGCGAATGCTAGCACGCGCCAGCAACTCACGAAACCGAGCCCTTGTCGGTCACGACGGCTTGCGCGCGAAGCGGTAGTTGCCGGAGACGTGTTTCACGAACAGACCGCCGTCGATGAACTGGACGCCGAGACCGTAGAGGCCGGTGAACTCGGCCTCGGACAGCGCGACGAGATCCTGTTTGCCGCGGCCGTCCATCTCGCCGACCAGCCTGCCGCTTTCCAGCGTGATGTGCAGCGTGCGACCAGATGATCCCGGCGACCCGACGATCTGCGCGCTCCTCCAGTACGGAGGCTGTTCGATGTACGTGCCGGTGTATCGCGCCAGGATCTCCGGTGCAATCTTCGGCTCATTTCGCCGTTCGTCCGATGCCGTGCCGACCCAGTGCACCAGAGCCCGGCTCGCGCCCTCGTTGCACACCCACTCGATCATCTCCGTGTCAGCCGCGTAATCCGCGCCAACCTTCACCGTCCAGGGCTTGGTGTACGCCTTGGGATCCGAGAACGTGACTTCGATCTCGAGCGTCCCGAAACGCGGGCGGCGGTACCGCTCGGTCATGCGCAGTTGCTCCGTGTGCGGATGGCCGGTCCGATCGAGCCAGGTGCCGGCATGGAATCCGTAGCTCTCGACGACAAGCGTGTCGCCGTCCCACCGCCCGACGGAGTACCCCATCCACGACGGGTTCGGATCGGACTCGAGCGCGCGGCCGTCCAGCCAGATCTGGCGATACGTGAGATCCGGGTTGAGCATCACGATGAGCTGCGGCGTTTGGACTATGCGCGTCATCTCCGACCCGGTGCTGTCACCAGCGGTTGCGTAGGCCGGGCCGAGCGGCAGGCAGCGCACCTGCATGCCGTCCTTGCCGAGATCCTCGCGCCGCTGTTCGACCAGATCTCGTACCCACGGCCGAATCTCGTCTGGTGTGAGATCTGCGGCGACGTTGCGTGCGTACTTGGGCGACGACTTCAACCACAACCCGGTAAGGTCCGGCCTGCCATCCGGCGCCCGCGGCGCGGGCGCCGTCAGGTTTGGCTTGCCGTCGGGCGTGCGTGGAATCCCGCTCGTCGGTTGTTTGAGCCACTGGGCCGCAAGATGCCCGCCGAACAGGAACACGATGACGCCGACGAGAACTGCCTTCATACCTTCGGTCTCCACAAGCGGAACGTGTCAATTCCCAACTCCCAAATCTCCAACTTCGAAACACCCATGTGGCTTGGGAGTTGGGAGTTGGAATTTGGGCGTTGACACGTTTTCGGCTGCTAAAAATCGTACTTGACCGCGAACTGCATGATCCTCGGATCACCCGACGCAGTAATGCGTCCAAACGTCGCCGCTGACAACGTGGTGTTCGGATTCTCCAGCAGGAACCAGTTGAACGCGTTGAACGCCTCGACTCGCGCCTCGAGGCGATGATTGTTCGCGAACCGGAACGACCGTACGAGTGAGAGATCGACAACATGTCGTCCGGGACCGTCATAGGCGTTGCGCACGGAGTTGCCGTACGTGCCGAGCGCTGGTAGCGCAAACGCGGCGGGGTTCAGCCAGTTATTGGGCGTCCCGTCGCCATAGGGATCATCGAGGATCTGATTCGCGCGCTGCGTCGTTGCCTGAATCCCCGACAGCGCACGGTCGGTCCCCGTGAAGACCGTCAGCGGCGCGCCCGAGTTCGCGCGGTAGATCCCCGAGATCCGCCACCCGGAGCCGAGTGCGCGCGCGGTCGCGTTGCTGAATTGCGGTGTCTCGATGCTGGCGCTGAGATTGAAGATGTGCTTGCGCCACGTGCTGCATCGCCCCTTGTCTGATTCGAAGATGGCGTCGCGTTCGGCATCCGAGGGCGGCTCGATCAACGAGACCGGGATCATGTAACCGGTCGCGACGTTGAGCGGCGCCTGCCCCTGGCTGATGAGCCCTTCGCACGTGGAGATCGTGTAGTTGGCATTCGTCGTCAGGCCGCCCGCCGAACGGCGCTGAATCGAGAGCAGCAGGCCGTGATAGTCCTGCCAGCCTGCGTCGGTGATCCAGTCGAGATACCCGTAGTACTGCCCGACCGGCGGATTCACCTGGCTCAACTCGCGGCGGAGATCCAGCGGCGCCGTCGAGCAATTCGCGAACGACTGCGTGCCACCCGTCGGCAACTTGAGCGTGCACGGCCCCGTTGCGGTGGAACCGGCGGGAATCACACCAGGGTTGCCATCCACGACGCCCCACATGTTGACCATGCGGTTGCCCAGGTAGGTGGCCGAGAACGCCATGTTCTCGCCCAGCTGGTGCTGGAGCGCGAGGTTCCACGCATGGTTGCGTGTTGTCTTGATGTCGGTCGGCATCGAGATGAACAGCGAGTACAAGGCAGCGTCGTACGGGTAGTCATCGCCACCGAGCGGGACCGGATAAGGATTGGTGCGGCCAACCGCACCCCACGGATCGTCGAGGCGCGTGTTGGTGAGCCGCTGCTCCAACCCGAATGGCGGCGCCGAGCGCGAGTCGAAGAAGAATTGACCGGTCACGAAGTCACCGGTCAATCCATATCCGGCGCGCACGGACGTACGCCCGTCGCCTCGCGGGTCCCACGACACGCCGACGCGAGGAGCCAGGTTCGACCACACGACGTTCATGCCGGAATTGCCCGGGAATCCGGGGTCGCCGGGGTAGTAGAGGCCGGCCGGCGCCTGCGGATACACCGTGCTGCGCACGTTGTTCCACATCCGATCGACATCGAACGTGTAGACCGCCTGGTCGACGCTGTCCTGCGGGAACCATGGTTCCCAGCGCAGGCCGTAGTTGAACGTCACGTTCGGTGACATCCGCCAGGTGTCCTGCGCGTAGAGTGCGAAGTAGGGCTGCTTGATGTCCTGGCGGAACGGCGTCGCCTCCCTGAACTCGAACACGCGGCCCATCAGGAAGTCCGCGAGTGGCAATCCGGTCACACCGCCGTTGAACGACATCGGCCCCATCGAACGCACGTTCGACTCGGTCTGCCAATCGGACATCGCCACGGCGCCGCCGAAACCAAACTGGTGATTCCCGCGGACGATCGTCAAGTCGTCGGAGAACGAGTACGTATTCGGCTTGTAGTACGAAAACGTCTCGGTCCCCGTGTTGATCGAGAACGCGCCCGTGATGGTGAGGTTCATGTACTCGGGGATGTAGGTGAACATGTTCACGCCGACATCCTCCGGTCCGAAGAGCTCCGAGTGTGTCCGGATGACGCTCGTGCGACTGACGGAAAACCTCATGCTGTTGACCATCGAGTTGTTCAACACCACCGAGTCCCCGATGACGAACGAATGGACGGTGTTGTCGCGGCCGCCGAGCGTCGCCGCGAGAATGTTGCCGCCCGCGTTCTCGAATGCCGGCTCCCAGAACGTCGTCGAGAGCATGTATCGCCCGAACAACGAGTGATTCGGGTTCAACTGCCAATCGATACGGCCGATCGGCATGTCCTCGGTCGGCTTCGTCGGGCGTGAGTACGCGATCTGACCGCACGGGTCGCTCGTCGGCGGCAGCATGCCGGCGATTTTCACTGCGGCCGGGCTGAACAGAGCCGGGTTGATCCGGTTGTTGACGAAGCCGAGTGCCGGTGGCAGCGCGAGGTTTCCCTGAGCGCGGCACTGCGCCGAGGCGACGGTCGTGAAATCGCCGTTCATCATGGCCGCCGTGGGGATGAAGGTGATGATGTCGGCCGGCGTCTGCGTCGTCCGCGTGCCCTGATAGGCGCCGAAGAAGAAGATCTTGTCCTGGATGATTGGGCCGCCCAGGACGCCGCCGAACTGGTTTCTCACCAGGCCGTCACTGGCGCGCTCGCCGGTAACCGGGTTCACGGCAGCAAACGGCGCTTTCGCGTTGAAGCGATGATGCCGGGCGAACTCGAACACGTCGCCGCGATACAGGTTCGTCCCCGCTTTGGTCGCCACGCTCACCGTACCGCCCGCCTTCACACCGTTCTGCGCGTTCTGCGAGCTGGTCTCGACGCGCAACTCCTGCATCGCATCGGGGAACGGCAGCGGCAGGTTCACGCCGTCGTACCAGTTGTTGTGCATCGCACCGTCGAGCAGGTACTGCACCCCGAACTGCTGGCCACCTGCCACCGCGATGCCGCGGCTCTGGGTCAGGCTGCGGCTCGAAGGATTGCCGGTATCGACCGCGCTGCCGGCCAGGATCACGAGCGACGCCACGTTGCGCCCTTCCAGCGGCAGCGCCTCCACGGCTTCGTTGTCGACTATCGTCGCGATCGATGGGTTGCGCGTCTCGACCAGCGGCGCCGCCGCCTCGACCGAGACCGTCTCCTCGATCGCACCAAGCAGCAGCCGCACGGGAATGACAGGGTTGCTGTTCACCTGCAGCACGATGCCGGTCTGTACGTACGTGCGAAAGCCCCCGAGCGATACCTCGAGGCGATACGGTCCGATCGGCAGATTCGTCAGCGTGTACGTGCCCTCGACGTCGGTCACGACATCGCGGCGAAACCCGGTCTGGGTCTGGAGCGCTGATACCGTTGCGCCAGGCAGGACACCGCCGGCTTCATCGGTGACCGTGCCGTTGATTTGAGCTGTGGTTTGGGCGTGCGCGTCTAACCCGGAGAACAACAGGACGAGGACACCGACCAGGGTCCGCAGGGTGCGCTTCATAAGTCCTCCACCTCTGAGGCGTAACTGTCGTGAACTCCGCCGCCGGTAAGCGGGACAGATCCTACACCCAGTTGTGCAGACATCTGGCCTCGGCTCACCGAGTGTGGTAAACGTGTGCCACGATGATTGCGAGCGCGGGGTGGTTTCGTCGCGCACCGACCCGGCTTGTCCTTCTGGCGCTCGTCCTCGCGCTGAGCGTCGTACCTTGGGCGCATACTGCCTCTGCCCAGCAGCATCCCTCGACCACAACCGCCGGGCTCGAAACGATTCAGATTCGACCCAACGTTCACGTCATCTTCGGCGCCGGTGGCAACGTCACCGTCCACGCAGGGGAAGACGGCCTCATCGTGGTCGACAGTGGCTCGACCGAGAAGGCGGGCGCGCTGCTCGAGGCAATCAAGGCGATTTCATCGCGACCGATCCGCATGGTCGTCAACACCAGCGCCGATCTGGATCACGTTGGTGGCAACGCCATCGTGGGCGGCGCGGGAATCGGGCTCAGCCCTGACCCGTTCGGCGATGGCAACCACGCCACGGTGCTCGCGCACGAAAACGTGCTTCGCCGACTGAGCGGGCTCGGCAGCAACGGGGCCGAGTCGTCGTTCCCAACGAAGATGCTGCCGAACGACACGTTCACGTCGCGCTATCGCTCCATGTACGTCAACGACGATGCCGTGCAGGTGATTCGGCAGACGGGTGCGCACTCCGACAGCGATGTGATGGTCCTCTTCAGGAAAGCGGATGTCATCGCAACGGGCGACATCATCGACCTGCGCCAGTTCCCCGTGATCGATCCGGCGAAGGGCGGCAGTATCCAGGGCGAGATCGAAGCGCTCAACCGCCTGTTGACCGAGTTCATCGTGGCCAACATGCCGCTCGTGCTGAAGCCCGGCCGCACACTCGTGGTTCCCGGTCATGGCTACATCTCCGACTACGGCGAGGTCGTCGAGTACCGCGACATGGTCACGGTGGTCCGGGACACGATCCAGGAACTGATCGACAAAGGGCTGACGCTCGAGCAGGTGAAGGCCGCCAATCCCACGAAGGGCTATCGAGGGCGATACGGTTCGGATCAAGGAGACTGGACTACGGATCGATTCGTCGAGGCCGTGTACAACGGTTTGAGTCGCAAGCCATGAGAACCTGCCGTCGTGTCTCTCGTATAGATTCGCAGGAGGTTCCTACATGTTGACTGTGACCACGCCCACGGTTTCGGGCTCCCGCATCGTCAAGCACCTCGGCATCGTGAGCGGCGAGGCCATTCTCGGCGCGAACATCTTCCGCGACTTCTTCGCCGGCATCCGCGACATCGTTGGTGGCCGTTCTGCGGCGTACGAGCAGGAGCTCAGGAAGGCGAAAGCCATTGCCGTCGAGGAGATGGTGCAGCAGGCGAAGGAGCTGGGCGCCCACGCCGTGGTCGGAGTGGACCTCGATTACGAGAACATTCAGATGGGCGGCGGCGGTGGGATGCTCATGGTGAGCGCCAGCGGAACGGCGGTCACGCTCGGGGCGGAATAGTACCAGGACACGTTGATGAGACGCGCCTTGCCGTCGACGATCGCGCTTTCACTCGTGGCCGTGCTGGTCGTCGACGCCGAGGCACAGACGCGAGGCGCTCGCGGCACGCCGGCATCCGCGCGTGCCGAGGCGCCGATCGATCTCACCGGTCAATGGGTGGCGATCATCTCGGAAGACTGGCGATGGCGCATGATCACGCCGCCGAAGGGCGACATCGTCAGCATCCCGCTCAGCCTCCAGGGCCAGCAGACCGCCGAGGCCTGGGATCCGGACAAGGACGAAGCCGCTGGCCAACAGTGCAAGGCGTATGGCGCTCCCGGCTTGATGCGCGGGCCGATCCGGATGCGGATCGCCTGGCAGGACGACAACACGATCAAGCTCGAGACCGACTACGGCACGCAGACGCGGCTCCTGCGGTTCGCGGCCGCTGCACCGTCAGCGCCGCGCAGCTGGCAGGGACAGACGTCCGCGCAGTGGATCGTGCGCGGAGGAGGTCGTGGCGCACCGCGTTTCGGGTCACTCAAGACCGTGACGACCAACCTTCGCGCCGGATACCTGCGCAAGAACGGCGTGCCCTACAGCGAGCGCGCGGTCTTCACCGAACACTGGGATGTGCACTCGCTGCCGACGGGTGACAAGTACCTGGTCAACACGAACGTCGTCGACGATCCCGTGTTCCTGCAGGCGCCTTTTCAGACGGCGATTCACTACAAGCTCGAACGAGACAGCTCGAAATGGGATCCAACACCATGCGACGCGCGCTTCTAGCCGGCTTGCTGGTCACACTGAGTACGCCGGCCTTCGCGCAGGTCGAGCTCGGCGGCTCGTATGCGATCCGGATGCACGAGGACTACATCGAGCGCGGCCCCGGATCGTTCCTCGGCGACTTCACCGGCATGCCCCTCAGCGACGAAGGACGCGCCAAGGCGCTCCGCTACACGCCAAGCCTGCCGTCGACGATCGAGCGTCAGTGCCTGGCACAGTCGCCGTGGGTCGGGCTCTACCGGCCGCTCGCCCTTCGATTCTGGAACCAGGTAGACGAATCGGGTCGCGTGATCGCCTGGGTGATGGGCGGTGATTACCTGCGCGATACGGTGACGATCTGGATGGACGGACGGCCGCACCCGTCTCCCAATGCATGGCACCCCTCTTCCGGATTCTCGACCGGGCACTGGGAAGGCGACACGCTCGTCGTCCGCACGACCCACGTCAAAACGGCGTGGATCCGGCGCGGGGTCGGCCTCCCCGGCAGCGATCGATCCACCTTCACCGCCTTCATCACGCGGCGCGAGAACCTGTTGACGATCACGACCGTCCAGGACGATCCGATCTACCTGACCGAGCCGCACGTCGTCAGCCGTGTGTGGGAGTTCGACCCGCGTGGAAGCCAGGGCCCGATGCGCGACACGTGCAACGTCGGCGTCGAGATCCCGTCGCTCGAGGACACCGGCGAGGTGCCGCACTATCTGCCCGGTCAGAACCCGGAAGAAGACTACATGGTGCGGATGTACAACATCCCCAAGGACGCGGCGATGGGACACGCCCACACGCTCTATCCCGAATATCGCAAGACGCTGCGACCGGTCTACAAACCGCCCATGTCGTGCGGCCGCTACTGTTGCGGATGGATCGAGCGGCAAGGGCTACCTGGTGCGGCGCCGGGGTTGACCTGCAACGATGGCAACCTGCCGCCGGAGCTCAGAAAAGCGCTTACCGGAAACGAACGATAGGGCGTGCAACGCTCACTTTGGGACGCCGGTGCCGTCCTCGATGCACGGCACGCCTAGCCCGCCGCACCCGCAATAGCGTTTGCACATGGCTGGAGGCACGTAGTCACTGAGCTTCTTGCGGTACTCGGGATACATCGTCTCCGCGCCACCAAGCACCGCCTCCGGCGGGATGTTGTGTCTCTCGGTCAGCTCCTTCACGAACGGATTCTGTCCGGGCAGATAGTGCGGCACGACGGCCGCCGCGTCGGCGACGGGAAGCTCCGCGATCGGCTCACACGGCGACGCAACGCCGTTTCCCAGGTTCAGATTCCCGTCGGGATCCAGCGCCCAGACGCGGCTCCGCACCAGCGGCTCCGAGAAGTAGACCGGATCGTGCATGACCGCCCGAATCGTCAGCAGATCACCATGGCGAAACACATACATCCTCATCGTCGCCTGGTCGCTGACGGGCGCGCCATTACGACGGATCTGGCTGGCCTTCATATGTGTCGTGGTAGTGACCAGCGTGTTGCCTTCCCACCGTCCGGTCGTGAAGCCGCCGTAGGTGCGAGGAGCGTTGGGTGAGGGATGTGGACGCCCATCCATCCAGATCGTCGTGACGTCACGATCGACCCAGGCGCCGATCTTCCACGCGACCAGCCTGCTCGTCACGGGATCGAATTCGTTCCAGATATGAAGGCCGAATGGGCCCAGGACGATGTAGAACGGCGTGTGATAACCGCACTGTCCATCGGGCAGCGACAACATCGAGTAGTTGTAACTCAACGCCCTGGCACGTCCCTCGTCATTGAGCGGCAGTCCCAGGTAATCGACCGGATCGGGGCCGGGTCCGCGCTCCATGGCGTCCTGACTCGACCGGGATGCCCACTTACCCGTGAGATCGAACTGCGCAAAGGCTGGGGAACTCACCATCATGACCAGGACGAATGGGACACATCGCGTCATATTCGTACACTCACCTTGCGGAGCAGGGCGTGGGATCCCACTTCGCACCATCACGTTCCTTCTTGAAATTGAGGGCGGTGACCCAGGGCTCACGCAGGTACTTGTCGTCCTCCACCGTACTTGTGAGCGTGATCCACTGATCCCCCTCCGGATCAGCGGATACATCCCAGTATTCCGTCAGCACTGCGTCGCTGCTGTAAGGCACGCCGTTCTTGCGCAGGTAGCCTGGGCGCAGATGGGACGTGACAACCTTCAGGGATCCGCCTTTCGGCGCTCCGCCTCTGGCCGCGCGTGGTCGTTCCCATTGCGCTACTGAATGCCCCTGCCAGGTCGGCGCACCACGCGGGGGGGTCTTATCGCCAAAGTACAAAATGCGTGTTTGAGTGCCTGCGTCCGTTTCGACCTTGAGTGCGTTGGCATCCTGCCACGTGATCCGCAGTCGCGTTGGAACCGCCATCAGCGCGGCGGCTCCGTAGGCCTTGCACTGTTCGCCAGCGGCTTCGTCTCGTGCCGGATCCCAGTTGTCGCCGGCCTTCTTGGCTTCGAGCGTAATCGGAATGCTCGCGTAGTCGCCCTTCGCGGGCGTGACCATGCGCCATCGCCAATCTTGAGTGACGACCGACACCCAGTAGCCGGTCACGTCAATCGGAGCATCGGCCCGGGCCGTCGAGACCGGTGCCTGCGTGGTGCGGCGTTGCGCGCCGACTGCGGAAGTCATCAGAAGGGTGATGAGCAGGACGGCGAAGCTGGATCTCATTTCCTACGACTCAGTCCGTTGAACACGGCTTCCACAAACATGTCCGTCGTCCACCGACCCTTGTCAGATCCGTACCGGGCCCGGAAACCTTTCGTCGGATCAGCCGCCTTTACCTGCTCAAGGGTCATGCCCTTGCCGATCATGTCCGCGATTCGGTCACGAACGATCGTCACCACGTTCCGGTATTCGACGACGTCTCCGTAGTCAGCGACGAAGCCATGCCCAGGAACCACGTGCGTACGTTCCTCCCGCCATCTGAGAGGGAACGGCGGGATCATCATGTCGAGGATGCCATTCAAGGCATCGATCTCCCCCTGGATGCTCCCGCCCTTCGCCATATCGATCACAGGAAAATGGTTCGTATCGAGGATGTCCCCGGTCACAATGACATCGGCGCGCCTGAAGAAGACAATGCTGTCGCCGTTGGAGTGCGCGGCGGGCATGTATATCACCTGGATGCCGTCGCCGTTGAGATACATGGGATAGCCGCGGCCCGCATAGGTCTTCGTTGGCTGCGCCGCAAAGGGAAATGGAGACCCTGGCGCGCTCATGCTGGTGAAGACGTTTTCGTGCGCG
>JAICEG010000026.1 GCA_025924295.1 Vicinamibacteria bacterium | reverse complement strand
GTGGCGCCCGGCATCTGGGGCGGCGCCAGCTGGCCGCCGAGCTCGTACGATCCGACCCAGCAGCGGCTCTTCGTCTGCGCCTCGTCGGTGATCAACGGCTTCACCAGTGGTGGCGAATCGAAGTTCGTGCCACCGACCGATGGCGTGGCGTACCTTGGCGGCGCGACGACGTTCACGCGTGTGGCGCGGACGGGGATCATCGCGGCGCTCGATGTGACGACGAACAAGCTGGCGTGGCGATATCAGTGGCCCGAGCAGTGCTACAGCGGGACACTCGCGACCGCTGGTCGACTGCTGTTCGTCGGACGCAATGATGGGCGCCTCACTGCGCTCGATTCGACCGGTGGCAAACAGCTCTGGGAGTTCCAGACCGGCGCTGGCATGCACGCGCCGGTCAGTACCTTCGAGCGGAATGGCAAGCAGTATCTGCTCGCGTACTCGGCGGGCAGCGCGCTGATCGGATCCGCGCGCGGCGACAGCGTGTGGCTGTTCGCGCTCGACGGGACGCTCGGACCGGTTCAGGCAGGCACGCCAGTGTCTCGCAACGCGGCGGCCACGCCTGCGACGCCGGCTGATCGTAGTGTCCGGCTTCAGCCGGACCTTCCGGCCGCGGCCGCGACCATTGCTGACGCAAACCTCGCCGAGGGTCCGCGCCTCTTCAAGCAAACGTGCGTGATCTGCCACGGCGACGATGGCAAGGGCGGACACACCGGTGGTGCGCCGCTCGATCGCGTGACGGATCTCGATGCCGCGATTCAGACCGTGACCAACGGACGCAACAACATGCCGCCCTTCCGAAGCGCGTTTACACCGGAGCAGATTCGTGATGTGAGCGCCTACGTTGTCGTTACCCTGGCACGACCCAAGTGAGCCGCAACCCCCACCTGTAAGGAGCACGACGTTCGACCTTCGTCCTGGACCCTGTTCAGGACGCACCAGCCGGACGTTCTATACCGGTGAGCACGGCATCCCGAAACCCGGGACTGCCGTGCAGGCCCGCTGAAACGCCACAAAACCTCGAGTGAACGCATGGCCTTGCGACTGATCCGACTGGCCACGGCGACTGCTGTCCTGTTCGCGCTCTGCACGCCGGGCGCACAGGCGGAAGACGCCCCTCGCAACACGAAGCCGTTCACGCGCTTCAAGATCCTGTTGTCGTCGGAATTCTTCAACGACACGCTGCCCTTCGACGTGCCGTTCATCTTGTGGGGTGATCTTCCGCCAGGCACCGAAGTTGGTGCCCTGGAGCCGACCGGGGTCACGCTCCGCATCGCCGAACTGCCGGGATCGGCGGCCGACTGCAGGGCGGTCGGCCCCGGCGACTACGAGCCGCCGCTGCGCTCCGAGGCGCGAACCTGGACAGCGACCGACTACACCGATCGCGACATCACGCCGGTGCCGACCGACATCGCGACGACCACGCGGAAACAGTTCGAGTTCATGGTCCGCAAGCTTGACCCGAAGAAGATCTACTGCTTCCTCTTTCAGAAGGAGCCCGGCCGGCGCATGACCAGCCAGGAGATCACGGCGTTGGCCGGTCGACTGGTGGTCGCATACCGCGGATTTCTTGCAAAGACGGGGCAGGTGCTCACGACCGATCAGCAGGGCGTCGAGAATCTCAGGCAGGCGCTGATCCGAGACCTGTTTGCTGCCAGCCCGTTCGAGGGCCTGCGCGCGATCGAGCGGACCGTGTTCGATGCCAACGCGGTCGCGACGGAGGTCTTCGAAGAGTTCCGGGGGAACAACACCTCGGGCGCGGTGTCCGTGCTGAACCCGCACAACAACGCCATCACGCAGGCACGCGAGGCCAACCGCGTACGGCCGGAGGATGTCTCCGAATTCGCGCAGTGGAGTGCGCCGACGCTCCTCAATCCGCTGGTGACTGCTGCGCCGGAGCCAGTGCGCGCCGACGTGGCACTTCTTTCCGGCCTGACGACAGAGCAGCGCAGCCGACTGCTGCTGGGGGCTCCGCTCGACGCGCCTCCCGATCCACTTGAATCGGTTTTCGAAGCGGTGCCTGGGTTCGCTCCTCCGGATGATCCCGATCTCTCGACGTTTCCCTGCCCCGCATCCGGCGCCGTGGGTGCGCGCTGCCTGCGCCTCGACGAGACGCTTGCACGACTCAGCCGCATCGCCGCCCTGCCCGGCGCCCCTCCGCTGGTCAATGCCACGATCGGCGACATTCGTCGGGAGAAGACGATCCTGCTCCGCTTCCAGGAGGCGGTGAACCAGCGCGATGCCGCCATGTTCGCCCATCTCACATCGCTTCAGGCATCGCTGCCGACGTCAGTGCTCGTCATGACGACGACACTCGGAAGCCTGGAGACGCGTCGCAGGTGGTACCTCGGCATGGACACGGGTCTCGCCATCGCGCCGAGCATCGACGAAGTCTTCCCCTACGTCGGGACCAATGTGTATTTCAGGCCGATCAACTTCGAAGCACCGCCGGCGTCGTTCCTGACCCGCTTTTCCGCGATGGTTGGCTTCACGTGGACCGACAATCTCACCAAGGCCGGGGAGCGCGAGGCCCTCTACGGCTCGGACGCCATGGTGCTGCTCGGCGCCGGGCTCAGGCTGACGGACTTCATCAGGGTCGGCGGCGGTGCGCTCGTGCTCAAGGCGGTCGATCCGAATCCCTTCGTTGACGACGACACGATTCGCGTGACGCCGTATTTTTCGTTGTCTGCGGACATCGATCTGGCGGGTGTGATGGGCCGACTCTTCGGTGGCGATGCAGCGCCGCCGGTCATCGGCGGCGGCACCACGAAATAGCAAGGACGGAGAGCGGTCATGGCGGTGTTTTCAGTACCGAGGTGGACTCCTGATCCGGTGGCGGTCCTGCCCGCAACCACGACGGTCCGGTTCATCGTGATCCCCGGATTCTTCGCACAAGAGGGCATCGTCATCCAGTACGTGCTGCACTCGATGCGCGCGCAGTTCGCCGACGGACCGGTGCCCCCGGGGTTGCTCGACGACGAACGCACCGGTTCCACGCCAACGTTGCCCGATCTCACGCCGAAGCAGCGCAGCGGAACGTTGATCATCGATCGCTATCTCACGGCGAAGCCGGACACCTCGTTCCCGATCACGCGCGCCCTCTCGCTGAAGGCGCTGCCCGGCAGCACGCCCGGGATTGCGACGATCACCGTCACCGTGTCGGACGTCAAGACCGGGGGCGCGCCGACCGATGTCTTCGTGCAGTCGCAAACGATTTCGCTGTAGCGGAGTGTCCTCATGAATCGTCGAGGATTCGTGTTCGGCGCCGTGCTCGTGGTCATGGCAAGCGGGTGTTACGACACAGATCGCTACGTGCCTGCCGGCCCCGACAGTCCAGACGGCACGCAGACCTCACCGATTCTCGAGTTGACGGCCGCTCCGTCCGCCATACGCGCCAGCGGTGGTGCACACGCGATGATTACGGCGCGGATCGACCCGCGATCCAGCGTCAAGACACTGAAGTTCTCGACGACGCGCGGCACCTTGTCTGGGAACGGACGCACGACATCGACGACGGAGCCGGCCATCGATGTGCCGGCCAGCGATTCGGGCGTGGCGACCGTCGACCTGCTCTCGAGCGCGCAAGCGGGGCTCGCAACGGTGACCGCCTCGATCACATTGCCCGAGGGAGCCACGTCGCGGACCTTCACGCGCACCGTGGACGTCATGTTCACGGCGGTGGCGTCATCCGATGTCATCACGCTGGCCGTCTCGCCGACGTCTGCCGACGCCGACGGCGCGTCGCAAGTCTCGCTGATTGCCACACTGCTGCCGGAAGTCGCGGCCGCGAACACGACGGTCACGTTCACCGCGAGCGCGGGTGACTTCGCGACCAACAAGGACTCGTCCAGCCTGTCGCCGCAGGCGCAGGTACCGATCAGCGGTGGTGTCGCGACCGCGCAGCTGGTGGCGCCTCAGCAGCCAGCGACCGTGCTCGTCTCCGCCCTCGTCGGCACGTTCAAGGCGACCACGCAGGTGTCGTTCCGCCGGGCCGCGCCCGACACGATCTTCGTTCAGCCGGCGCGATCGACGGTGATGCGAGTCGGCGAGACGATCGAGATCACGGTGTACCTGGTGCGCGATGTCGGACAGACCGCAACCAATACCGTGGTGACGTACGAGGCGAGAGACTCGGCCGGCGCCATCAGGGGCACGTTCCTTGCGCCGACGCTCGCCGTGGTCGATCCGACGGACGATTCGACCTTCAAGCGACTGAAGAGCACGGCGACCTTCGATCCGGATGACGCCATGCCGGTGGGTGCGACGACGATCACCGTCAGCTCCGTCGGAAAGTCCGCGAGCACCGTCGTCCAGGTGAACTGAGCGCGCTGACCAGATCGCGGATCTGCGATATAACAGACCGTCAGGCGTGCGTGCCTGTGCGCGAGAGGTTTGAGATGAAGTGCGCGATGTCAGCTGCGGCTGTCTGTGTCCTGGTGTGTTCGGTCTCGCTCTCTGCGCAATGGGGCAAGTTCCAGGACCCGTCCGTTCCACGCGATGCGAAAGGCGAGGTGCGAATGGACGCGCCCGCACCGCGGGCACCGGACGGCAAGCCCGATCTCTCGGGCAACTGGATGAGGGCCGACCCGGAACCGCTGCCTTCCGAGCTCGCCGGCTTGTTCGGCGGCGGCGAAAAGCGCGACCCCGCAGGCGATGTCGCCGTCGAGCGATTCGTCCCGACGTTCCCGCCGGATCCGAAGTCGCCTCCACTCGGCGCGTTCTGGGACATCGGCACGAACGTTCCCGGCGGCCTGCCGCTGACGCCATGGGCGGCTGGCGTCAAGAAGGAGCGCATGGCAGCTGACATGAAGGACAACCCGGACGCCAACTGCATGCCGATGGGGATCACGCAGTTCCACATGCAGCCGCAGCCGCGGAAGATCGTGCAGACGCCGAAACTGATCGTGATCCTGTACGAATCCAACTACGGGCTCCGCTACATCTACACCGACGGACGCGCGCTTCCGCCGCACGGCGAGCCGCAGCCTTGGTGGTACGGCTATTCGGTCGGACGTTGGGAAGGCGATACGCTGGTCGTCGAAACGAACAATCTTCGCGGTGCCGAGGAGAGTGCGTACGACGGTTGGCTCGATGTGCGCGGGACGCCCTACAGCGGCCAGGCCAAGTTCGTCGAGCGTTTCCGCCGCCCGATGTTCGGCAAGCTGGAGATCGACGTGACCGTAGAGGACCAGAAGGCGTTGACCAAGCCGTTCACCGTGCGCATCAACCAGCGGGTCATGCCGGACGACGAGCCGATCGAGTTCGTCTGCAACGAGAACCAGCAGTTCCGCCGGCGCATCAAAGTCGACTGACGCACTGGCTATTGCGTCTGGCTCGGAAACATCCTGGCCAGGAAGCCGTGACACCCGCACGACCGTCCATCTGCCGCGATAGACCTCGTGTTGTACATCTCGGCATCGGGTGCGCGCCAGTTCCAGACGCGCGCCAGATAGGCCATGTATTCTCAGCCGAGGCGAAGGCATCCGCGGGAGGCTCGGGATAGGTCGGCTGCGGCAGGTGCTTGACCTTGGTACGATCGTACGCCGCGTCGAGGTACACGAGCGCCGACACGCGTTCCGGGTACGCTGCTGCGAACTTCGTCAGCTCATCTCCTGCGATCGAGTGTCCGACGAGCACGACACGATTCAGCTTCAAATGATCCGCCACGCTCAGGAGGGGGCGAGATGGGTTCGCCGGAGGAATTCATCGGCTCGGGTCGTCACGCAGGGCGCACATCGCGCAAAAATTTGTCAAAAGTGCGTACGAAAAGGGTTCGTTGTCGTAAGTCAGTGGAACAGTTGGGAAGAAGACGAAGAAGGGATACCATCTCTGCGCGTCGCACTGGCTGTGTGTAGCCCCTAAAGGAGGAGTCGTTGTGGTGAAGAAACTGGCTTTCGTCGCAATTTGCTTCGCGTACCTGAGCGGGAACGCGATGGCGCAGGACGCCAAGGCTGTCATCGCCAGCGCCCAAAAGGCCTTGGGCGATCCGAAATCCATCACGTATTCGGGATCGGCGAAGGACGTGGCATTCCAGCAGTGCGGAGCCAACGCCACCCAGATGAACTGCCAGGGAACGCACGATCCGATGCGGCCGATCAGCAACTACGTTCGCGTGATCGATCTCGCCGCCCCGACATCGCGTCACACGGGAGGGACGAACAACATCGGGCCCGGCGGCTCGACGACGGTGAGTGCCGGCACGTTCTTCCAGCAGATCACGCCACAGCAGGCGGATCTGTCGCAGCCGTGGGCCGGCTCCGTCGAGTTCTATCTCACGCCATGGGGATTCCTGAAGGGTGCGTCCGAGAACAACGCGACCGCCCGCCGGCAGGGGAACTACACCGTCCTGAGCTGGAGCCCGGCGGTCAAGGCCCCTTCCGGAAAGGCCTACGTGATCAATGGGTACGTGAACGGCAAGAACTTCGTGGAACGCGTCGAGACGTGGCTGAATGAAAACATCATGGGCGACATGCACATCGTCGCCCTCTACACGGGATGGAAGGACTTCGGTGGCGCGATGGCCCCGGCGTCGATCGTGCAGACGCGCGGCGGTTGGCCGTTCTTCGAGGTCAACGTGAGTGCGGCACGGGTGAACCCGTCCGACCTGGCGACCTTGGCTCCGGCACCGCCACCGCCAGCCGGCCGTGCTGGCGGTCCGCCTCCCGGAGGTGCACCGGGTGCGCCGCCCGCAATGACCGTGACGTCCGAGAAGCTCGGTGACGGTCTCTACCGTCTGACGACCGGTCAGGGCAGCTACGACTCGCTCCTCGTGGAGTTCAAGGAGTACGTGATGATGCTCGAGGCCGGGCAGCCCGAGGCCCGCGGTGTGGCGTATATCGCAGAAACGAAGAAGCTCTTTCCCAACAAGCCGCTGCGCTACGTATGGAATTCGCACCCGCACGCAGACCATACCGGCGCACTGCCGGCCTACGTGGCCGAGGGTGTGACGATCATCACGCAGAAAAACAACGAGGCATTCTTCGAGAAGGCGCTCAACACCCCGAGAACGCTGCTCAACGACACGCTCGCGAAGAACCCGAGGAAGGTGCGCATTGAGACGGTTGATGCGAAGAAGGTCTACTCGGACGGCAATCGTGTGGTGGAGATCCATCACATCTATCCCACGCCCCACTCGAACGGCCTGACGATCGCGTTCATTCCGAAGGAGAAGATCCTGTTCCAGGCCGACTACACGCTCCCCGCGGCGGGACAGCAGCCCAACGATCACATCAGGGCGCTGCAGCCGATCGTCGAGAAGCTGAAGCTCGACTTCGAGACGTACATGCCGGTCCACAGGGGCGCAGCGCCGCTGACGAAGGGCGACCTCTGGAAAGCGGTCGGGAAATAAGGGCAGTCTCTCGCAAGAACGACGGTGGCCATTGCAGCCGCCGTCGTCCACCTTTCTGACGTGGCCCGTGGACCACGACGTAGCGATCATCGGGGCAGGCATCGCGGGGCTGGCGGCGAGCGTGCTGTTGCGCAACGCGGGGCTGCGCGTGGTTTGCCTGGACTCCCTCCCATATCCACACAGCAAAGTCGGTGAGTCGCTCGACTGGTCGAGTCCGGGACTCCTGCGGCGCGTGGGCATCGATCCCGATGCCCTCCTGGCTGATGGCATAGCAACCTTCAAGAAGAAAATCGTCGTCTGCGAACTCGGGAAAGAGGAATGGCGGGCGGCGCCGCCGCCAGTCATCCGTCGATCGCCGCTTCGATTCGAGACGGTCACGCTCCACGTGGACAGGGCAGCGCTCGATGCGCGGCTCTATGAGCATGCGCGCGCGCTCGGTGCGGAGTTCATCTGGGAACGGGTAACGGACGTCCGCACGGTCAACGACAGGGTCACCGGCTATTCGACAGCTGCCGGCCGGCGCGTGGAAGCTCGCTGGTATCTCGATGCCAGCGGGACCGCGCGCGTGTTGTCCAGGGCGATGGGCATTCCGACAGTGGCCTACGGTCGACAGAGGGTATGTCTCTGGACGTACTTCGACACGCCGCCGCTGCACGATGGAACGGCGTTCTTCGTGGAGAACCGGGATGAATATCTCAGCTGGGTCTGGGATATTCCGATATCTCCAGCGCGGACCAGCGTGGGCTTTGTGGTTGCGGCTGAAGTCGTGCGCGAGCATCGACGGGCGGGCCATTCCCTCGAAACGATCCTCCGCGAGGAGTTGTCGCGGCACGAACGATTTCGCGACTTGCTTGCCGCGAAGCCCGTGCTCGAAATCGAGAGCACGTCCTTTCAGCCCTACGTCGCTGACAAAGTGTGCGGGGACAACTGGTTCATGATCGGCGAGGCGGCATCGATGCCCGATCCTTTGACTGGGAATGGCGTCACGTCAGGCATCCGCCACGCGCGACACGCGACCGATGCGATCCTGGTTGCGCATGGTCGCGACACGATCTCTGCGACGCGTGCCCGTACCTACACCCAGCACGTCGTCAGGCTCGGTCATTCCTTCAACGCACACATCGAGAACACGCTCTATCGCCATCCGATCCGCTGGGGACTCGGGCTCCAGGCCGCAACCTACATCTACACGTTCTTCGCGTTCTTCATGAACGCGCTGCACGCACGCTTCGACCCTCGCGGCCGGGTCGGCATGCGCGTCTTCAGTCTGTTGTTCCTGGGTGCACGAGGTTGGATCGCCGGGTGGACGCTGGTGGCGCGGACGGCACTCTGGTACCGGGGCCGCTTACACAGCGAGGGGTGACGGTTCGGGAACGAGCATCCTGGCGGCGCGCTCGGCCTGCAGCGCGTGACGATGCTGGTGCCGCGGGATCAGAGTCAGCGCTGAATACAGGTTGCACCTGACCCGGGCGTCGAATGGCGACCGCAGCGCGACGCGATCGATGGGAAGGCCCTCTGCCGCGTGGACGCGCCTGATGATTTCCGACTGCAGGCGCTCGAAGTCGTATATGACGGTCTCGAGCGATTCTTCGCGTGAAGGCACGAACGCGGGGCGTGTCTGCGTCCGCAGGCCATTCGACGGCGCGATCAGTTTCCAGATCAACCAGCCGACGACGTCGCGCCGGTAGTGGCGGGTCGACCGGTTCACGGTTTCAGCGGCGTCGCGAAGTCCGGCGTCCAGCAGTGGCAGCATGGCGCTCGACGTCAGGTTGAGATGCGCGACGCAATCGGCCGGCGACCATCGCCCCGGCCCCGGACGATGACACCAGGCATCGCGTGGTAACCAGTGATGCAGTTCTTTGAGACGGTGCTCGGCTGCCTGCAGGTCCTCGACGATCGAGCTCAGCTGGGCGTTCACGGGGCGCGATTGTAGCGAGGAGGCCGCCTGCTGGCTCTAGTACGTCTGTACTATTCGTCTCGCCCCGCCGGCAACATGCGCGGCGTGGCGGTCAAGAGCCCGTTCTTCGCCCTATTTGCACACGAAGCTGGCCGCGTCATTGACACTGCCGCTACCGCGATAGGTCGCCACTTGCGGGTACGGACAGAGCAGACGGGTACGGACTACCTTGCCGTGCTCGACGCGCGACGCGGCCACTGCGTTGGGCGCCTCACCTCGCTCGACCCACCGGCGCATGACCGAGAGCATGTCGAAGGTGTCGGTGCCTGGTCCGCCATTGCATTCGATCATGCCTGGCACCATGTAGAGCCGGACGCCCTCCCTCGTATCAGAGATGCCGATCGTCTTCTCGACGTTGTTGTAGTAGTCGAGGACGGCGCCGGCCGGCACGAGCGCGTTGTTCCAGCCACCCGAGAGAATCAGCTTCCCGCCGCGCCGCACGTATTCGGAGATATTCGGATTCGAAGCATTGACCCGTGCGATCTCGGATTTGTCCGCGAGGGACACGTGACGGTCGAAGTCGATGGCGCGATAGTCCCATTTGGGGTCGTTGAGAATCATACGCAGCGCGCCCGTTGCAATGCCGATCGGGTTCTGCGATTCGGTGAAGAAGGTCCAGTCCAATTCGCTGCCGGGATAGAGAGGCGACCAGATCCGTTCGTTGGTGCGTGGATTGGTCGGCCCGGCGTAAATCTTCTGCACCGCCTCGACCTGGGCGGCCGTCAGGCAGCTCGCGCTGTCGCCTGACTTGCACGCGATCTCTTTCGGGTCGAACGTGCACTTCATCGGATCTTCGAGCAGTCCGTCCTTGACCCCGTCGAGGAGATCGCACTTGCTCAGGACAGCGTTGTGAACGACCTGGAGTTTCGCCGCCGGCAGTATCGCCACACCGTCGGGATGTGCCGCCAACCAGAGCCAAAGCTGTCCGAAGATCTGACGCGTCAGATGCGCAGCGTGGCCGCCGACAACGATTCCGTGGTAGTCGGATGGGTACTTCTGGACCTCGTGGAGCGCAGCGGCCGAACCGCCACCGCACTCGATCATGTAGGAGTACCGCGGACCCCTGCCGTAGTAGGCCCTCGTCAGCGCCTTACCGGCGACCGTGGTCTCGTGCATGGCGCGGCCGGCGAAGTCGGTGAGCTTGTCGGGCACCAGCATCCACGCAGTGTCGCCACCTTGATGACCCGTATCGGTGCTGGCAACGGCGAAGCCGTCGGTGATGCCGACGCCCATCGCGTTGTAGTTGATGACACCGCCGAGACCGTTCGGGCTCGTGCCGCGGAAGTTCCCGTTCCATCTTGCAACCGGCATCCACAGTTCCATGCGGATGTCCGATGCGGGCGACGGCTTGAGCGTTGCCGTGACCCGGCAGAACGCCGGGAGCGCGCTGAATGGCGGAATGCCGCGACCGCCGTTGTAGCCGAGTCCCAGTCCGGCGGTGTTGGCGGTCACGCGTCCGGGCACGGCGGGAACGGGACCAATCGTGCCAGCCAGCACGGAGGAACCACCTCCGTCCCGCGGCGCGTTCACCGGCACGGCGAAACCGCCCGCGGTCACGACCTGCGCCAGCGTGATCGTCGTGTTCGGCAGCGACAACGAGGTGAGCCGCTCACACGCGGCGGGTGGCTGCGGCACGTCCTGCGCGAAGGCGGCTCCGGGCACGAGCACCATCGTGAGTCCGAGCATCCAACGCACAGTCACTCCTTTCGCCGTGGTCCCGGTGATTGAGACCCCGGTCGCATTATCCGCTCGCCGCGGCCGCGCGCCGCCGGTAAATTGTGAGACGTGTTCGGCGATGTTCGGAAGGCTGGCCACAGACGTTTTGACCATCTAAGGACGAACCGTTCAGTAAGGTCCGTGCGGCTCGCTGTTATCTCATCGACAACTGAACGGTTTCAGAGGTAGCACTGTGCCGGTCTTTGCCCGCCTTCGAATCCTGCTGTGTCTCCTGATTCTCGCGACCGGTGCGCTCGCGGCGCAGGGGCCCGCGCCTGTCAGTCGGCCCGGGCCCGTCGCCGTGCAGGCGGCAACACCGATTGAGCTGCGTGCGTGGGATGCGCAGATCGATCGGATGATTCGAGCTGACCAACTCCAGGTTGTGAGTGTCCTGGCCGATCCGGACATCGGTGGCCGGACCCACGAAACGCTGGCCCAGTACCACCAGGGGATACCGGTCTACGGCGGAAGCGTATCCCGACAGGCGGCGCAGGGTGTTTCCGTCTCCGTCATCGGCACGGTCTACGAGAACATCTCGGTCGATTCTTCGGCCGCCTTGACCGCCAGTCAGATCGTCGCCGTACTCTCCGATGCCGTGAGTGCCCGGCTCGTGGGCGGACCACCGCAGCGCGTGATCTTTCCCACCATCGACGGCAGGTATCGGCTCGCGTACCTCGCCACCATGAGCGACCTGAAAACCTACATCGTCGACGCCGCAACCGGGAGCGTGCTCTGGACGATAGACGAGGTGCAGACCCAGACGCAGATTGGAAGTGGCACCGGTGCGAATGGCGACCCGAAGAAGATGAGCACGACGCAGGTTGCAGGCGGGTTCCGCGCGCACGACCAGTTGCGACCCGCACCAATCCGGACCTTCGACACACGCGGTTCCGATGTAACGCTGAACCGGCTCCTTCTGCCACCCGGGGCGACCGTTGAGAGTGATTTCTCCATCGATGCCGACAACACGTGGGCCGACCCGCCGGCCGTCGACACGCACGCGCACACCGGCTGGATGGAGGACTACCTGTTCAAGCAACTCAGTTGGACGGGGCTCGACAACCAAGGGGGCACGATCACGTCGGCCGTTCACTCCGGGCTCGTGAACAACGCCTTCTTCATTGCGCCGCCGTTCGGTGCCGATGGACGCGGCATGTTCGTCTACGGCCGGACGACGACTGGAGTGCCGATAACGACGCTGGACATCGTCGGCCACGAGATGATGCACGGCGTGACGAACGCGGCGCTGACGCAGCGGACCGGTTTCGGGTTGTTCGGCGTGTTGTACATGGATCGCCTTGGTCCGACGAGCGTGACGTCCGGCGGCTCGTCGATGTCCTGTGATTCGACCGAGGTCACCTTCATTGACGGCCGGCAGCTGCCCATCTTGTGCGAGGCGGGCCGCTACGTCCTCGCGTCGAACCACGGAGGTGCGATCAACGAAGGGTTCTCCGACGTGTTCGGAATCTCGGCCGAGTTCTTCCACCAGCCGGCCGGATCGGGCCCGCTGAGAGCGGAGTATCGAATTGGGGAGGACGTAGGCGTCGCCGGTCTCGTTCGAGCGGCCGACACACCGGCGTCGATTCCTGCGATCCCGTCATCGCTGGGCACGATGACGTATCCCGATCACTCGAGCCGCGCATTCAGCTTTGTACTGGCAATCTCGCAGGGGACGCGCTCGAATCCGACGGCAGTGGTCATACTTCCATGGGTGGTGGTCGGCGATCAGCTTGCCACTCTGCCCAGCAGCGATACCGGTGGCGTGCATCTGAATGCGCCCATTCTGAGCCATGCGTTCTACCTGGCTGTCGAGGGTGGGCGGAACGCGACGTCGGGTCTGACCGTCCAGGGCGTCGGCGCTGCGAACCGGGCTCAGATCGAGAGGGCGTTCTTCCGGGCGATGACCCTGATCATGCCCAACTTTCCTTCGATGCAAGTCGCGGCTCAGGCGACGGTGCGGGCGGCCATCGACCTCCACGGCGCGAACAGCGCCGCGGCTGTCGCGGTTCGCCAGGCGATGCAGGCCGTCGGTCTCATCCCGCAGTAACGTCGTTGGTGAAAGCTCGTGAGAGCTCGAACTTTGTCGGCGATGTGCTGCTGATATTCCGGCGCGGTGCTGACATATCGGCAGCGCTCCCTGATGGTGGCTCGCGCGACTGGAAAAACAGGCGTCGATCCGTTGGCACAACTCTCGCCCTGCACCGATCAACCAGACGATCTCGCGCATCGACGCGTCTCACCGCGCCCGATGCGGACGATCAAGTGAGGGTCACATGCATCGACCTGGCTTCCTTCTGCTCGCGGGGCTGCTGAGCGCGACCACCCTGCTGAATGCAGACGACCGAACCCCGTGGGGCGATCCGGACCTGCAGGGCATCTGGAGCAATCAGACCCCGACGCCGCTCGAACGGCCGGACGCGCTGGCGGGGAAGACCATGCTCTCCGAAGCAGAGGCGGCGGAGTTCGAGAAGACGTCGCTCGAGCGGTTGCTCACGACCTTCGCTCGCGAGGTGCCGATCAGCGGCGAGCTGAATGGAATCTGGCTCGAGACGGCGAAGGGACGCGTGCCGCCTGGGCGTAGCACCTCGCTGGTGGTCGATCCACCGGATGGGAAGATCCCCTACACGGAAGAGGGGCGGAAGCGATGGGACGCCGTCCCGAAGATCGGGAAACCGATGCTGGCAACTGTTCCGGAAGATCGGACGCTCGCTGAGCGTTGCATCACGACCGACGGCGTGCTGGTGCCAAACCCGTTCTATAACAACTACATCGAGATCGTGCAGGCACCCGGGTCCGTCGCCATCGTGACGGAGATGATGCACGAGACGCGCATCGTTCGTCTCGATGCGCGGCCGCACGTCAACTCGGCCGTCCACACGTGGTCCGGCGATTCGAGGGGATGGTGGGAAGGACAGACGTTGGTGGTCGAGACGACCAATTTCAATGATCGGAAGCTCTTCCAGGGAGCGAGCTCGCAGCTCCACCTGGTCGAGCGATTCACGAGGCTCGACGCCGACACCATTGAGTACCGCCTCACGGTCACCGACCCGCTGACGTTCAAGCGGTCCTGGACGCTGGTGAATGGGTTGCGCCGCGCGGAGGGCGGGATCTACGAGGTCGCCTGTCACGAAGGCAACATCGGCCTCAGGGGCATTCTTGCGGGAGCACGCGCGCAGGAGGCGGCGAGTGTGAGGGCGCAGTAACATCGTCGGGTGAACGTACCTGGGCCCTCTCCATCCGCTACTTCGTTTGCTTCGGAACGTCTGTTCCCAACGCTGAGTCCCTCGCATATCGCGCGTATCGACGCGCATGGCCATCGTCGCGCGACTGTGCCAGGCGAAGTGCTCGTCGAGCCGGGCAGTCGGCCCGTTCCCTTCTTCGTCGTGCTTCGCGGAGAGTTGCAGATCGTGCGTCCGTCGGAGACCGCCGAGACGTTGATCGTTGCGCTCCAGCCCGGCCAGTTCTCGGGCGAGACGAACATGATCACCGGCCGCCCGTCGCTCGCACGCACACGCGTCACCGCCGCGGGTGAGGTGATCGAACTGAATCGGGAACAGCTCCTCACGCTGGTGCAGACCGACGCCGAGCTGAGCGAGTTGCTCATGCGGGCGTTCATCCTGCGCCGGGTCGAGTTGATCGCCCAGGGCTACGGCGACGTCGTGCTGATTGGGTCCACGCACTGCGCCAGCACGCTCCGGGTGAAGGAATTCCTGATTCGCAACGGACATCCGCACGGCTATGTCGACCTCGACCGCGAGGCCGATGCACAGGAGTTCTTCGATCGTTTTCACGTCAGCTCCGGCGACATCCCGGTTCTCATCTGCCGTGGACGGACGGTGCTGCGGAATCCTGCGAACCAGGAGATTGCGGACTGTCTCGGGTTCAACGACTCGGTGGATCAGACGCACGTGCGCGATCTGGTCGTCATCGGGGCCGGACCGGCGGGACTGGCCGCCGCAGTGTACGCCGCCTCGGAAGGCCTTGACGTGCTCGTCATCGAGTCGAACGCTCCCGGCGGTCAGGCGGGAACGAGTTCCAGGATCGAGAACTACCTCGGGTTTCCGACTGGTATCGCGGGAGCCGAGTTGACCGGACGGGCGCAGGCACAGGCGCTGAAGTTCGGCGCGCAAATTCTCGTGGCGAAGCGCGCGACACGGCTGATGTGTGACGGCACGCCCTACGCAGTGCAGATTGACGATGGCCCGCCCGTCCCGGCACGTGCCGTGGTCATCGCCACGGGCGCGGACTATCGGCGGCCGGCGATCGAACGCCTGACGCAGTTCGAGGGCGCCGGCATCTACTACGCGGCCACGCCGATGGAAGCACAACTCTGCAGCGGCGAAGAAGTCATCGTCGTGGGTGGTGGCAACTCGGCGGGACAGGCGGCAGTGTTTCTGTCACAGACCTCGAAGCATGTCCACATGCTCGTGCGCGGCGACGGGCTCGCCGATACCATGTCGCGATACCTGATTCGACGCATCGACGACAATCCACGGATCACGCTGCGCACGAGCACCGAGATCACGGAACTGGAAGGAGACTGGCATCTCGAGCGCATCCGCTGGTCTCACCGTGACGGGACGACGGACGCTCGCGACATCCGTCACGTGTTCATGATGACCGGGGCGGTGCCGAACACGCACTGGCTCGAGCGATGCGTGGCGCTCGACGACAAGGGATTCATCAAGACGGGACCGGCTCTGTCGACGGACGAACTCGCAGCGGCGAAGTGGCCGCTCGGGCGCGCGCCTCATCTCCTCGAAACGAGCCGGCCGGGTATCTTCGCGGTCGGCGACGCACGGGCCGGCAATATCAAGCGCGTCGCGTCGGCAGTGGGTGAGGGCTCAATCGCGATCGCGTTCGTTCATCAGGTCCTGAATCAATAACCTGGTCCCAGGTTCTTACGGACGAAGCACCCGGCACAAAGGACCAAGGGCGAGTCAACTCCCAACTCCCAACGACCAACTCCCAACGCAGAGATTGGGAGTTGGCGGTCGGAAGTTGGGAGTTGATGTGATCGGCCTCAGGCCAGGCCCTTCTTGTACAGCTCGAGCAGACGAGCCCATGCCTTCTCGGCATCGGGCTGGTTGTAGACCGTCGAATCCGGCGGGCACCAGCCGTGCGCGCCCGAATACACTTCGATCTCCGCCGACTGGCCCGACTTGGCGAACGTATCCTTCAACACGTTCTTCTCGTCTGGCGCACGCTGATCGTCGTTGCCTGCGATGGCGACGAGCATCGCGGCCTTCGTCTTGGACGCCTGGAGATGCGGGCTGTTCGGCTCCTTGGTCACCAGTCCGCCGCCGTGGAACGAGGCAACCGCGCCCACGCGATCCGGTACCGCTGCCGCGGTGCGGAACGCCATTGGACCGCCCATGCAGTAACCCTGGGTACCGATCTTCCGATTCTTCGCGACTGCCTGCTGCTGGTCGAGCCACGCGATGAAGGCCTTCGCATCGGTCATGTGCGTCGTCTCGTTCAGCTGCTTGGCAAGCGGCAGCAGCTCGGGGATTGGCGTGGCCGCACCCTTGGCCGCGGTCGGTGCCTTTTGAACCCGATAGAACGGGTTCACCACGAGCACCGAGTAGCCCGACTCGGCGAGCCGTTTGCCCATCTGGCGGAACGCCGGCCGCAGGCCGAAGATGTCCGGCCACACGAGCACGCCAGGTGCTGTCCCGCTCACCGGGCGGATGAACACCGCGTCACAGGTGCCGTCGGGCGTTTTGATCGTCACATCCATTTCAGTCACGTCGACCGCGTTGAGGACCTTCGGCAACGCCAGCGCGACTCCGGCAGCCACCAGGGTGCCGAACTGCCGCCGAGTCACCTTTCCGGCCGCCTCGTACTCCTGTCGATCCTGTTCAAAATGATCCTGATCGCACATATTCGCTCCTCATCCAACTCTTGCCCGTGCGGTGCGGGTGCAGGGCCGCACGCGTGCCCGTGACACTCTAATGCAGAATTCTGAATTCAGCGTTCCGCATTGCGCCTGATCAGTAAGACAGTTTGATCATCGACCTGGCTGCCGTGGGCCCGTGCGTCGGCCAGCAGTCGGTTGGCGATCGTGGACAGCGGTTGATTGCCGCTCGATCGCAGCACGTCCTTCGCCCATTCGAGTCCCAGTTCGTTGCGTTTGGCATCGAACACCTCGATCAACCCGTCGGTCAGCAGCGCGAACAGGTCGCCGGGTTGGCAGTCGACCGATGACGAGCTGAACCGTGTCCCGTCGAACATGCCGACCGCGATTTGCGGCGACGTGACCTCCTCGATGCAACCGCTGCGCACGCGCAGGATCGGTAGATGACCGGCCACCGCGCATTCGACCTCGTCTCCCGGCCCCCCACGTACGCACGCGACGGTGACGAACATCTGCGGCTGCTTGAGCGGCATCAGGACAGCGTGGATGTCGTCCAGCAAAGAGGCGATCGATCCACCGCTCAGTGCGCGCATCCGCAGCGCGCTCTTGAACATGCCCACGACGACACCGGGACCGACGCCGTGCCCGGAGACATCGGCGACGTAACCGAGCCACCCTGTGTCACGCTCGACGAGATCGACCAGGTCACCGCCGACATCACCGCTGGCGACCGACCATCCCAGGAACTCGAAGTCGCCAATCCGTTTCTCCACGGCTGGCACGAGCACGCGGTGAATGTCACTCGCGATTGCGATCTCCGCCCGCGCACGCAGATACCGTGTGGCCGTTACGCTGATGAACGTCAGGAAGAACGTGTAACCCACGGTGACCGTCACGATCATGCCGATCGCGTCGATCACGAGGCGTCCGGCCGGAGTTGCCGGGAGCGGAGTGAAGAAACCAGGGACCACGAAGACGTAGGCGAGGTGAGCCGCGAGTATCGCGATGAACCCCCATCGCTGTTTGGGCAGTGTGACCTTTGCGTAGCCGATGGCCAGCAGCCCACACGCCAACACATTGAGTGCGAGCAGTGGTGAAGGCTGGCGGCCGCCAGCGAGAACGTCCAGGACGAACCCGAGGGACGAGAACGTGCTGAAGATCGCAATCCAGAAGTGGATCAGCTGCCGCGCCGGCAGCGCGCGAATGAGATCGGGAAGCGCGTTGATGCTGCGGCGGGGCATCACTTGCGACGCGAGCCGCGCTCTGTGCTCTCGACGTAGTGAAGCGTGATGTTCAGCCCGCCGCCGGTAGCCGGTGAGAACTCCACGATGGTTCCGGACCACGAAAACCGCTCAGGCGTCAGCGCGATCAACAACTCTTTGCCGACCCCGTCGTAGTCCAACCAGAGCGATGTCCCTTCCTGTGCGATCGCGACGACATGTTTCGCGCCGTCGTTGTCGGTGTCGTACGTCCCAACGTAACGCGCGAGTGTGGCCGCCGGCACCTGCACCAACTGCGCAGCCGTGGTCGAGGCCATGCGCTCACGGCTCTTGTGGTGGTTCTCGCAGAATCCCTCGAGCAGCTCGGTGTCCGCCTGCAGCGCCATCGGCATCGAGAACGTGATCGGTTTCGCATACACCTTTGGATCGACCATCGTCACCTGCACGTCGATCCGGCCGATGTCGCGCCGTGTGTAGCGCTCGGTGATCCGCAGCTCCTCGGTGTGCGGGTGCCCGCCGAAATCGAGCCATGAGCGATCGGTGTAGCCGTTGCTCTCGACGACCAGCACATCGCCCTCCCAGCGGCCGACCGAATACCCCATCCACGTCGGATTCGGATCCGGCTCGAGCGAGCGTCCGTCCATGAATATCTGGCGATGCATCCCATCGTCGAACGCGATCATGATCAGCGTCGGCGTCTGAACGATGCGGGCCGTGCGGTAACGAGTCGACAGGTAGGCGGGCCCCAGTGGCAGGCACAGCGTCTCCATGCTGTCTTTGCCGAACTCGAGCTGCCGCTTGATAAAGAGCTCGTGCGCCCACGGCGCGACATCCGCGACGTCCAGATCGGAGGCCACGTTGTTGTAGTAGCGATCGCCGGCGTCGTTACTCCATAGCCCTGAGAGATCGGGTTTCCCGTCAGCGGCACGCGGCGCCGGTGCGCGCAGATCCGGCTTGCCGTCGGGAAGACGCGGGAGGCCGGGCGTCGGCAACTTGAGCCACTGCGCGTCGAGCGAGAGCGAAGCGGCAACGACGAGGCTCGCGCAGGCGAACAGCCTGACCAGGCGCATGCGGTGATCTCCCGGGTTGTTCATTATAGGTTTGACGACTCCGATACGGCCTGTGACGCGACTTCCCTCCCGCCGACACACCGAGGCACCGAGGCACTGAGGGTTCCTGGCAGCTCGTTCAGCATACTCAGTTGTGTGTGGGCGCCGCCATTAGCTCGGAAGATAAACGTGTGCCATCGGGAGTGACGGAAGCGCGTTTTTGCCGCGCCGATCTCCCGGGCTTGCCCGACGTTCCACACGCAACTGATGGCGAGCGTTGAATCCCGCGATGTTTCGGGGATGTCGCAGTCAGTCGAATCGCGGTAGCATGTGCGGCTCGTAACGGCGCCGGAGGGATCCTATGAGTACCGTTGCTGTGGAAACGCAGGCCTCAATGTTGCTGAGACGCTCGCTGCCGTGGATCGGGTGGCTGCTGTCGGCCGCCTCGATGTCGATCCTGTTGCTGAGCGCACGCTGGAAGCTGACCTTCGATCCCTGGTACGTCCAGGAGTGGGGAAGGATCGGCTGGGAGACGGGCGCGCTGCCGCGCATCGCCATCGTCCAGCTCACGTGCGTCGTGCTGTACCTCGTTCCACAGACAGCGGTGCTCGGAGCCGTGCTGCTGACCGGCTATCTGGGTGGTGCGATCTCTCAGTACGTTCGGATCGGTGAGCTGTATCCCCCGCTCGTACCGTTCACGACGGCGCTGTTCGCGTGGGCAGGACTGTTCCTGCGCGAGGAGCGACTGCGATCGCTGCTACCGTTGCGAAGAAAGCTGTAGTTCAGCGGTTCCGGGACGCTCAACCCCGGAACCTCGAAGCGTGAACCCCCTGAACCGTGAACGTTGAACCCTGAACTCGAGCTTACTTACCCCGCGACCGCTGCATCCGCTCGTACGACTTCTCGTTCTCCAGGCAGAACTCGTCGACGAGCTCGGTGTCGAGCTCGATGTGCTGGCTCAGATTGACCGTGAATGGTTTCGTGTAGTTCTTCGGATCGTCGATGGTCAGCTCGATGTCGAGCGTCCCGTAGTTCGGACGCCGGATCCGCTCGGTCATCTTCGCGACGTCGCTCATCGGGCTCCCGCCGGTATCGATCCACAGGTCGTCACGGAAGCCGGTCGTCTGCACGACGAGCGTGTCTCCCTCCCAAGCGCCTACTGAGTACCCGTTCCACGAAGGCGTGGGATCCTCGGGGTGCGGGCGCCCGTCGGTGAAGATCTGCCGGTACATGGCGTTCACTTCGTAGAGCAGCGCCAGCTGTTTCGGCCCGT
>JAICEG010000025.1 GCA_025924295.1 Vicinamibacteria bacterium | reverse complement strand
GACCGCGCGATCCCTCGATCCCTCGTCGCCCGACGCGCGCCGGGTGAATTCCTCAGGAGTCAACGACTCGCGCGTCCCGTACTGCGGCGCGCGGCTCATCTGAACACTCCGCATGTCATCGCTCGTCCAGACGCCTTCGAGATTGGGATGCCCCCATGCGGTCTTCGGTGCCTTCCAGTTCGGATCCTTGACCCTGGCCGCCGTCGTCTCGGCCGGAATCGCGCGCAGTGCAGTTGGCGTCTTGCCGGGGCCGAACTGCGCCATCACCGTCGTTGCCGCCAGCAGCGCGATGGCGCCGCTGAGTGCAAGAGTGCTCCTCATGCTCATCTCACTCCGTTCGTGTAGTCCGGCTGAAGCCGGACGCTACGGACAAACTGCGGTCTTCACGTACAAACGCTGATTTTCTCACGCCGGCGAGCTACTGAACAATGCGCGAGCCGGTCACGAATCGGCGGTAATTGCTGAAGGTCTGCGAAATGCGGGTTCGCGGGCTGCCTGAGTTCTTCACGATCGTGAGCGTATCGATGCTCGACGGGAGCACGAGCGTCTCGTCGGGATCCCTGAACGGCACGCGACGATACCTGATGGTGCTGTCGGCGCGCTCGATGGTCATGAACATCGAGCCGCCCGCTCGCTGTTGCTTCGCGGGCACCGGGATATCGACCAGGCCGACGATGCTCTCGTCGAGCCTGAGAATCTCGGACGTCTCAGGATCGATCCAGATGCGGCCGCGGGCACGCCCGGGAAGGTCGATGCTGACGCATTCTTCCTTCCACTCCACTTTCGGTTCCTCCGGCCTCACCGACCGGAAGTCGATCATCATCGCTGTCCGATCGCCAACCCGGCCGAGCCCCGCGGTCTTGAAGGTGAATTTCTCGCGGCGGTCCGGGAGAAGGAAGGCGAGCGGCTCCGGTGAGGTGCTTCGCGGGTCGAGGCACTCCGGTTCCTGCCCAGCACGTGGCGGGCGACCGTTGATCGCCAGCAATTGTCTCGTGACCTTCGCCGGGCTGTCCTCTTCGCTCGCCTCCGGGTTCCATTCCACGCGCAACTCGTACGTCAGCCGGCGCGCGAACCCGTCGACCCGCAGGTCGAGCGCGAGAGGCTGGATGATCACGTTCTCGTCGACGACAATGCTCTGCGCACGGGAGTAATAGCGCTCGACATAATCACCGACGCGCTCGACCGCCGCATCGGGCGACACGGCCTGCGACGCTGCGAGATGCACGGACACCGCGCCCACGATAACGACGACGATCGCGAACGGCGACACGGGAAGCTGCACGTGCAAGCTCAAGATTTCTCTTCGTAGAGTGTGCTAACTTTACCCGCCTTCAAACCGGACGAGAACGGGAACTCGAACCACCTGAACAAGGCACGACCGGGGCATGACGGTAACCCGAATCGGAGCCCAGGACCAAGCCCGGAAACGAAGATCGAGACTGGAACAGAGGAGGAGATCCAGATGCGTAGGATGCGACATGTTCTGGCGGCGACAGCATTTGCCGCACTGGGAACTCTGGTGGCATTTGCCCAGGCTCCTGCCGGCGGGCAGGCACCGGCTGGCGGGCAGGGCCGGGCGGGCGGTCAGCCCGGGCGAGGCGGCCCACAGGGCCCAGCGTCGTTCTTCATCACCAGCGTTGGCAAGGGTGACGGCGCCAATTATGGTGGAATCGCCGGAGCCGACGCGTACTGCGCACAGATGGCCAAGGCCGGTGGTCTCGAGACGCCTGCCGGTCGCACGTGGCGCGCGTATCTCAGTCAACCGGCGTCTGGCGGCCAACCGGCTGTGAACGCCCGCGATCGGATCGGCGCCGGCCCGTGGTTCAACGCGCGCGGTCAGCTGATCGCCAACAACGTGGCCGATCTGCACGGCGACGTGCAGCGAGACCGCAACACGATCAACAAGAACTTCGCGCTCAGCGAGAAGTCAGCACCGGTCAACGGCGTTGGCGATATGCCGAACCAGCACGACATCCTGACTGGATCGGATTCACACGGTCGCGCGGTCGCAGGTGACATGGACACCACCTGCAGCAACTACACGAGCAATGCCGACGGTAAAGGCAGCGTGATGCTCGGTCATCACGATCGCATCGGCGGCGGCAACTCGTCGTGGAACGCGGCGCACGGCTCACGTGGCTGCAGCCAGGGCAACCTCGTCGCCACCGGGGGCGCCGGACTGCTCTACTGCTTCGCGGCGAACTGAGGAGTGTAGCGACTCAACTCCCAACGCCCAACTTCCAACTCCCAATTCAATCCTTGGGAGTTGGAGCTTGGAAGTTGGGAGTTCGAGCGTTTAACTGTCTTCGACCTGCCAGTCGGCAGGCGGCTGCGGCCCCAGCTTGATGTGCGCAATATCGGGGTCGTCCCCTGATCGATCCGAACCGGTCGTCGATTTCCGGTCCTTCGCGTCCTGACGACGCGCAGCCTTCTGCTGGCGCCGCTCGATGAGGGCCTTCTCTCGTTCGCGTTTGGCGGCGGTAGGTCGGGCGTTTCTGGCCATGCGGCACCTTCAGCATACACCATTGGGCTGTCGAGGGATGCGCCCGGCGTCGCGGCAGAGCCATCGACTAGGATCGTGACAGTGTTACCCTACGGTTCGCTTGTGTTGAGACGATCAACGTAGGCCCGCGATGAAAATCGGCCGTTTCCGGTTGGGGAACGACGTCGCCCGACAGGACGAACACAAGCGACCTGTGGGGTAGTATGCAGGTTTCGGATGCGGAACCGGCGGCGCCATCGAGCCCTCCCCACTCGCACGCAGCCAAGCCGCGTGCCCTTCGACTGCCCACGGAGATCGTGACATTGACCGTACTTCCTGACCGCATCAACCGGCTCGAGGCCTTGGCTCGCGATCTCTGGTGGAGCTGGACTCCACCGGCGCGGCAAGTGTTCCGACAGCTCGACTATGCGCTCTGGCGGATGACGGCGCACAACCCGGTCCGGATGCTGCAGCTCGTGACACCGGAGACACTCGCGCGCGCGATGGCCGACCCTGATTGGCTCGCGACCTACGATGCGGCCGTCTCCCGGCTCGATGCGGCACGGAACTCGCGGCTGACATGGTGCCATCGCGAACACTCCGACCTCTCCAACAAGCAAATCGCCTACTTCTCCGCCGAGTTCGCACTGCACCAGTCGTTGCCCATCTATGCCGGCGGTCTTGGCGTGCTTGCCGGAGATCACTGCAAGGAAGCGAGCGATCTCGGGCTGCCGCTCATCGGCGTCGGCTTCATGTATCCGCAGGGGTACTTTCACCAGAGCCTCACCGCCGACGGATGGCAGCAGGAGGTGTACGAGAAGCTGAATTGGACCGGCGCGCCGGTCGAACCAGCGATCACGCCGGATGGCAAACCCTGCATCACGGCAGTACCGCTCGGCAACCGGACGGTTCTCGTCGCCGTGTGGCGCGTGCGCGTGGGACGAGTCGTCCTCTACCTGCTCGACACCGATCTCGAGGAGAACGCGCCATGGGATCGCGATCTCTCGGCCCGCCTCTACGGCGGCGACCGTGAAACGCGCGTGCAGCAGGAGATCATCCTCGGGGTCGGCGGCGTGCGCGTCCTCAAGGCGATGGGCTATGCGCCAGCCGTCTATCACCTGAACGAAGGCCATGCGGGCTTCGTCGTGTTGCAGCGGATCCGCGACCTGTGCGAGGCGGGCGCGAACTTCGAGAGCGCGCTCGCGGAAGTGCGGCGCACCACGGTCTTCACCACGCACACGCCGGTCGCGGCCGGCCATGATGCGTTTCCATTCCATCTCGTCGAGACACATCTGGCGGGTGCCTGGGGCGATCTCGGCGGATATCGCGAGCAGTTCCTCGCGCTCGGGCACCACGACAACGGCCACGGCGCCATGTTCAACATGACCGCGCTGGCGATGAGAGCCAGCGGCGCGATCAACGGCGTCAGCCGGCTGCATGGTGAAGTCACCAAGCAGATGTGGCAACCGATCTGGCCGGGTGTGCCGGTCGAGCGCGTGCCGATCCGTTCGATCACCAACGGCGTGCACGTGTCGACATGGGTCTCGGCAGAGATCGGCGCCCTGCTCGAGCGCCACCTCGGTCAGAACTGGCTCGACGCTCACGACGATCCCGCGGTGATCGATCAGGTGATGGATATTCCGGACGAGGAGTTGTGGAACGCACGCCAGGCGTTGCGGTCGTTCCTGTTCAACTTCATCAGGGAACGCGCGCGCACGCGATGGACGCACGAGCACGTGAGCGCCGCGCGCATCGTGGCCGCGGCGACGCTGTTCGATCAGAACACCCTGACCCTCGGGTTCGCGCGTCGCTTCACCAGCTACAAGCGTCCCGAGCTGATCTTCTCGGATGCCGACCGACTCGCGCGCATCCTGACCGCCCCGGGTCGCGCCGTGCAGATCGTGTTTGCCGGCAAGGCGCACCCGGCCGACGAAGTCGGCAAGCACCATCTGCAGCAGATCTTCAGGCGTGCGCTCGATCCCAAGTTCGGCGGCCGGATCGGATTCGTCGACGACTACGACCTCCACGTGGCCCACTTCCTGGTGCAGGGATGCGACGTCTGGATGAACAACCCACGCAAGCCGATGGAGGCGAGCGGCACGAGCGGCATGAAGGCGGCGATCAACGGCACGCCGCACCTGTCGATCGGCGACGGCTGGTGGGCCGAGGGCTTCACCGGTGAGAACGGATGGCTCATCGAAGGTCACGCCGACGATCCCAACGACCAGGGCGCGCAGGACTGGGCCGATGCGCAGGCGCTCTACTCGTTGATCGAGGAGCAGCTCGTTCCGACGTTCTACGAGCGCGACGCCCGCGGCATCCCGCGCCGCTGGCTGCAGATCGTCAAGCAGTCGATCCGCACGGTGCTGCCAGGCTTCAGCGCGCGTCGCATGGTCAAGGAATACGTGCGCGAGATGTACCTGCCGGCGGTCCGGCGCGAAACGCTGACCATCTAGCGAACAGATATAATCAGGAGATGGCGCCGCGAAAATCGAACATCGCCAAGACGAAGTGCGCCCTCTGTGAGGCCAAAGAGATCTCCGAGCCGCGCGGCGAGGAACGCTACTGCCGCGACTGCTGGGAGAAGAAGATCGCGGTCGAGGAGATCGTCGCCCGCGAGTTCGCGCTCAAGCGATACATCCGGGCGCACAGCGCCGAGAAGTACCTCATCTACCACTCGACCATTAAACGCCCGTGCGGCCAGATCCTGGTCGTGGACGATGGCTACGATCTGTTCCTGTCCGTCATCCTCTACCCGAACTTCGGGTGGGATGAACCGGCCTACCATCTCGAGGGTGATCCGGAGGGGCGGACTTTCGCCGAAATCCTGGTGGACGTCGTCGCAACCGAGGTCATCGAGCCCTGGGGTGGCGGGAAATGGCACCTGGAGATTTTTCGATCCCTTAATCCAGAGCCGGAAGACTGGAATGGCGAGATGTAGCTATAATGCCCGCGTTTGGTGGAGGGCAACCATGAACCGTTCTGGACGTTTTCTCTTGATACTCGCCGGCGTAACGCTCGCAGCGGCGGCCGCCTCGGCTGAGCAGGCCAAGCCAGCGGTCACGCCTCCGGCCGCAACGGCGCAGAAGCCCAACGACGAAGCGGCGGCAGCGCCGAAGAAGCTCGTGGCTCCGGTCCGCGGAGAAGCACTCATCGGGTACACGAAGCCGGTGACGAAGCAGGAAAAGAACATGATCATCACGACGATCAAGATCAAGAACTTGTCGTCGGGGGCGATCGCGGGGCTGAAGGTCGACGAGTTCTGGTACGACAAGGAAGGGAACCCGGTGACGGGCTCTCAGCCTTTCAGGTGGCGCAAGCCGCTGCAGCCCGGTGAAGTGATCGATGTGGTACTGCAGGTTCCGCGCAACCCGAACATGAACCGGAACCAGTACAAGTTCGAACACGCCAACGGCACGATCAAGACCCAGCTGATGCCGAAGCTGTAGACGTCGGCAAACTCCCAACCTTCCAATCTCCAACGACCAACGAAACTTTGTTGGGAGTTGGAAATTGGGATGGTATTCAGGAACACATTCGATCAGCGATGTCGGCGGCAACCGGAATCCGCCATAGCCGCCCGTTCGCGGCGTGCCAGATCGCAACCACCCACAACACGAGGCCGGCCACCCAGATGAGCCCGGCCGTCCACGCCCAGAATCCAAACGCGTTCGGCATGAACAGCAGCGACGCTCCCGCGATCCCGCACAACGTCGCCACCACGATCGCAATTGCGCCGAAGACCACGCACGCCTGCGCGGCGTGAAAGCGCACGAACAGATCGCGACGTTCGAGAAACCAGAACAACACACCGGTCACCCACCAGCCGGCATAGGCGAGCGGGGCCGCGACACGTCCGGGAAGCCCGAGTGAAATGGGGTCGGGGGTCATTTGTTTAGGACAGTCTCATGTCGGGAGTCCGTCTGGGCAGTGTCCTGATCAAATGACTCCCGACCCCATTACATTTATCGCCACAGGTTGATGACGGTGGTGATGAGCAGGCCGTTCACGAAATCGATGCCGAACGCCCCGACGAGTGGCACGACGAGATACGCCTTGGGCGCCGGGCCATAGCGTTCGACGATCGCGCCCATGTTGGCCATGGCGTTGGCAGTGGTGCCCAGCATGAACCCGCAGAACCCGCCGGCCATGACAACGGCATCGTAGTCCCGTCCCATGATGTTCGGGATCACCACGACGCACAGCGCCACCACCAGCGCGATCTGCGCGACGAGGATGACGAAGAGCGGAACGGCGACTCCCGCCAGTTCCCACAACCTGAGCGTCATCAGCGCCATGACCAGGAACAACGTCAATGCGACGTCACCGATGTCGTCCATCGTCCGTTGTGACATGCCGATCATGCCGGTCCAGTCGTCGAAGTTGCGGATGCACGCTGCGACGATCATCGCGCCGATGTACGCAGGCAGCGTCAACCCCATTCCCTGGAGACCCGCACTCACCCAGGCGCCCGCGCCAACAGCAACCGCTAGCAGGACGAGGTGCTTCACCAGGCGGTACGCCTGAACATCCTCGCCGGTCGGTGCTGTCTCGGATGGCTCCGGTGTCCGCTCCTCGACATGGCTCGCCAGCCGTTCCTTCGCCGCCTGGACGGGAATCCACAGCGGACGTTTTTTCAGCAGGTAGGCCACGATCGGACCACCAATCAACCCTCCGGAGACGATACCGGCCATCGCTGCCGACACAGCAAGCGTCGCCGCGCCTTGAACTCCGGCTTCCTCGAAGAGTGGTGCAAACGCGAGGCCGGTCGCGGGCCCACCGGTCAGCGTCGTCGAACCTGCGAGCACACCCATCAGCGGGTGCTCACCGAGGACGGCGGCTGTTGCGCCTCCGACCACGTTCTGCAACACAGCAGCAGCCGAGGCAATCACCATCATGATCGCCACGAGGGGGCCACCCCGTCGCAACACGATCAGGCTCGCGCCGAATCCAATCGACGCGAAGAAGGCGTTCTGCAGCGGCGTCTGGAGCGTGGTGTCGAAGGCAGGCGCCGGCCATCCCATGTTGTGGCCCACCGTCAGCAGCGCGGCCATCGGCAGACCGCCGACGACCGGCGCAGGAATGTTGTAGCGCGTCAGGACCGGGATCAGCCGCTTGAGGCCATGTCCCAGAAACAGCAACAGGCCGGCAAGGGCGACGGTTTGGATGAGGTCGAGACGCATCCGCGGTGTGGCTTCACCGCACCCTGATCTGGATGTCCCGACTGACGACGGAATCCGGACTGACGCGCGAGCGGCCTTCGACGTGGATGACGTACAACCCGGGCTCGACGTCCTGGAGAGGCAGTCGCGCCTGGAATCCGTAGCCACCGCTGGTACCCTGCAACTCGGTCGACGATCGTTCGTCGGTCACGGCCTGGACCACACGTCCCCCTTCAGCCCGCAACTCCGCTCTGAAGTCGAGCATGTGTGCTGCAGCGCCCTTCGCGTTTTCGTAGAACTCGGCGAAGAGCACGAGCAGATCGCCTCTCTCGAATTCGCGCTCGGCCGTCGGCGGACCGGGGAGGAAATCACCCAGCGGATCCTTCGGCCGGATGGTCGGCGCCTGCCCGGCCGACGCCGCGGTCAACGCTACACCGCTCATCACGAGCGGCGTCTTGGTGAAATCAGGCACCTCGAGGTCGTACACCACGCTGCCGGCTTTACCAGTCCGGTTCCCTGCTGCGACACGCACCTGGTAACGGCCCGGCGGCAGGTTCGCCTGCGTCAGCACACGCAGCCCGCGTGCCTTTGCCCGTTCGTAGGTATCTGGTTTCAGCGTGAGCGTTGCGGTCTGACGCTCACCCGGGAACAGCTTGCCCTGGTTGTTCACCGCGGTGAACGCCACCTCGAGCTGCTCGTTGAACGTACCGCCTTTCTCGACGAAGTCCAGGTTCGAGACATCGACCTCGACCACCATCGCGATGGCGGCGTTCGGTGCACTGCCCTTGAAGGGCGCGGCAAATACCTTGATCGGCACACCGGCCATCGGCAGCGGACTGCCGAGCGCGTCGGACACTGCCGGTGCCAGCGCGGTGGGTGACGCCGACTCCTTGGGCTGCGATGGTGCGCGGCCGCGCGCCTCGTAGTAGCCACTTCGGTTGCGCACGCGCAGTCCGGGTCGCTTGACGCGAACTTCGATCTTTCTGAACCGCCCGTTGCGACGATCGTTGTTCGAGTAGAACCCCAGCATGTAATAGCTGCTGTTCTCGCTGACGATGCGATCGAAAGCGCCGTTGAGATCGTTTTGATTCACCGCGGCGAACCCGCCGGTGCTGTCGGCCAGAACTCGAAGGCTGTCCTGCGAAAGCCGCAACTCGTTCTGGATCGACCGCGAACCCGCATCGCCTACGGTTCCGGCGACTTCGATGAGGTCGGCCTCAGCATTCGCCAACCCTCTCGGGTCGAGAGCGTAGATGGTCACATTGCCGCGCGTCGCCGCCGCGATCGCGTCATGGGTATCGAGCAGCACCGACGAGGCCGTCGATCCCAGTATGCCCACCGCTTCGTAGATGTCGTAGTCGACCCCTTCGCCAATCAGCAGCAGCGACTTGCGGCGGCCGCGCACACCAGACATGAATTCCGAGAGCTTGCGGACCGAGTTCGCCATCGAGCGGGCTCGGAAGGCGCGATCCATCTGCTCGATGTCATCACCTGGTTCGAGTTGCCCCGTCCCCGGATTGACGCGCGCGCTGTTGATCCGCTCGAGCGTGGCAGACCGGAGCTTGCGTCCCTGGAACTTGTTGATCGCGTTGATGAGCAGGCGCGGATTGTTCGTGAAGTCCTGTCCATCCCCGGCACGGCCCGTGAACGCTACGGCTGCCAGATCGTTCGTGCCGAAGTTCTGTTCGATGAAACGGACCGCCGCCGTCCGGACGCGAGGCGTTCGCGTGAAGTCGGTATGCAGATCGTCGAGCACGAGCAGGTAGATGCGACCCTCGACCGACTCGTTGCTCTGGACATCGGCCTCGATCGGCGCGGCGGCAAACAGCGGGCGTTCGGCGCGCTCGATGGGAATGTCGACGAGAGAAAACGCCGTCACATCCTGGCGCCTCCCGTCTTCCAACAACTCGAAGTCATCCCTGGTGAGGTCGCGAACCGGTATCCCGTTTGCGTCGGTCACCACTGCGTCGACTTCGACGTAGTTGACCTCCACTCGGAACGTCAACGGCGGTTGGTCCGCCGTCTGTCCAGCAGGCGGCTGTTGTGCAGGCGGCTGCTGTGCGGGCGGTTGTTGGGGCGCAGCCGGTTGCTGCTGCGCCGCAAGCAATCCACCACTGAGAGCGGCGAGGGTCAGGGCGAACGCAAGTCGCTGCTTCATATGTCTAGGAGCGGGCTGGCACCCACGATTCTAGTCTCTTTCCTGACTCTTGCGGTCCGGCAGGGCGAGGGTGCGGAAGTAGGGCGGGTCCTGACTTGTGGACCCGCCGGGTCTAAAGAACAAGACCCGGCCTACTAGCCTAGAATCATGTTCATGGCGCTCGATGTGGCTGCAGTCCAGAACCAGTTGCGCAAATCAGGGCTGGACGGTTGGCTGCTCTACGACTTTCACGGCTCCAACCCGATTGCCGCACGCCTGGCGGGGCTGACGGATGGGAGGCACATGACCACCCGGCGCTGGTACTACCTGATTCCCGCAACCGGGCAGCCGCGTGCACTCGTCCATGCCATCGAGCGCCACAATCTCGACGCGCTGCCGGGCGAACGAACCGTCTACTCCGGCCGCCAGCAGCTCGACGCGGGGCTGACGAAACTCCTCGCCGGTCTCAAGACCGTGGCCATGGAATACTCGCCGCTCTGTGCGATCCCGTATCTGTCGCGCATCGACGCCGGAACCATCGAAATGGTGCGTGCGCGTGGGGTTGAAGTCGTTTCCTCTGGCGATCTCGTCCAACAGTTCGAGGCGGCATGGACGAGCGAACAACTGGCCACGCACCGCGCGGCGTCGGCATCGCTCTATCGCATCAAGGATCGGGCCTTTACCACTGCGGCCGAGGCGATCGCGGGCGGACAGTCACTGACCGAGTACGCGCTGCAGCAGCAGATGATGAACTGGTTCGAGGAAGAAGGGCTGGTCACCGACTCCGCACCGGTCGTTGCTGTCGGCGGCAATGCCGGCAACCCCCACTATCTGCCGACGGCTGAACAGTGCCGGGTCGTGGTGGCGGATGAAGTCCTGCTGCTGGACCTTTGGGGGAAGAAGACGGACAAGGGCGCAGTGTTTGCAGACATCACGTGGGTCGGCTTCACGTCGAAATCGGTGCCTGCAGAGGTATCCCGTGCATTTCGAGCCGTGGCCGACGCCCGCGATGCGGCCGTGACGCTCGTCACCGACGCCGCGCGTCAGGGCCGTGACCTCCGAGGTTGGGAAGTGGATGAGGCGGCACGGGCCGTCTTAACGGGTCAGGGGTACGGCGACTGGATCGTCCACCGCACCGGGCACAGCCTTGGTGAATCGGTGCATGGCAACGGCGTTCACATGGACGACTTCGAGACACACGACGATCGCCGGGTCCTTCCGGGGACGGGTTTTACCGTGGAACCGGGTCTTTATTTCGAGCACTTCGGCGTACGGACCGAGATAAACGTCTATCGTGGTGAGCACGAGGCAGTCGTGACAGGACCGCGACAGAACGAGGTCGTGACGCTGGGTTGAAGATAGTCTTTAGGGGTCGGCCAAAAACTCTGGTGTGCAGTCAGCACCCGAAAAGGTCGACAATAGCGAGGGAAGGGTTTGGAGGCTCCGATGTCCAACCGACGAAACACTTGGTTCTACGCACTCCTCATTGCGATGACCTCGGCCGCCGCCGCGCTGGTCATTGCCTCCCGACTGGGCCTGGCGCCGGAGTCGGCAGCGCAGACGAATGCTGCTGCCCCGCCGATGAACAGCGCACCGCTCACCGGACCACTGACAGCGAGCACGTTCCGCGACGTGGCCAAGAGCGTCATGCCGGCTGTCGTCAACATCCGGACCGAGTCGCGGCAGCGGCAACAGGACTTGAGTGAGTTCTTCGGTGGCAGCGATCTCTTCGACCGCTTCTTTGGCGGACAGGAGCCGCGCGGCGGCGGTGGCGGCGGCGGACAGCAGCGCCCCCGAGATCGAGTCGTGCAGGCCGCCGGCACCGGCTTCATCATCGACAAGGCGGGCTTCATCCTCACCAACAATCACGTCGTCGACGAAGCGACCACGATCAAGGTGTCGCTCTACGGCGAAGACGATGATCAGGAATACGACGCCAAGGTCATCGGGCGCGACCCTCTCACCGACAGTGCGTTGATCGAATTGACGGAGAAACCCGACCACACGCTCCCCGAGGCGAAGTTCGGCGACTCGTCGCAGATGCAGCCGGGTGACTGGGTCATGGCCATCGGCAACCCGTTCGGTCTTGCGCACACCGTCAGCGTTGGCGTGATCAGCGCGCTCGAGCGGCCGTTCGCCGTTGCCGAAGGACGCTCGGCACAAGTCCTCCAGACAGACGCCGCGATCAACCCGGGCAACTCGGGCGGACCGTTGCTCAACCTGCGCGGCGAGGTCATTGGCATCAACACCGCGATCTACACGGATGCGAGACAGCAGGGCAACATCGGGATTGGTTTCGCGATTCCGAGCAACACCGTGAGGGAGCTCCTCCCGCAGTTGCGCACGGGCAAAATCACGCGTGGGCGGATCGGGGTCTCAGTCGGCCCAATCCAGCGCGGGACCGAAGACGAGTTCGGCCTGAAGGATCGCAAGGGCGCGGTCGTGCAGAGCGTTGCACCCGACAGCGCCGCCAGCAGGGCCGGTCTCGAGCCGGGCGACGTCATCGTCGGGTTCGGCGGCAAGCCGGTCACCTCCCGCGACGAACTGGTCCGGATGGTCGTGAACACCAGGCCAGGCACCACGGTGCCGTTGCGCATCATGCGCGATCGGCAGGAGCGGACACTCAGCATCACGGTTGACGAGCTCGACCTCGAGGCTGAGACTGCAGTCGCTCGTGGCGGCGATCGCGATGCCGGCCCGGCGCAGGAAACCAGCAGCGGCTTCGGCATCACGCTCCAGAACGTGACGCCTGAGATCGCTCGCCGGCTGCGCCTCGAGAACCGCAGCGGCGCGGTCATCACCGACATCGAACAGGGTAGCCCCGCTGCCCGGGCCGGCCTGCAGCCGGGCGACGTCATCGTCCGCGTGGGTCGCCAGCCGGTCGAATCGGCGGGCGATGCTCAGCGGGAACTGGCCCGCATTGCCTCGGGCGGAGCCGCGTTCCTGCGCATCATCCGCGGCGGCCAGGAAACGTTCGTGACGGTCACGAAGGAGTAAAAGTCCCTCGGCTCTGGGCTTCGGCTCTGGGATCCACGGCCCCGGCTGCTTTCGCAGCCGGGGCCTTTCTTTTTGCCGCGTCATGCTTATAATCGGGCGCTTCGTTCAAGCGGAACCTGGAACCTGGAACTTTGTAGCCACGAGCCGAAAGCCGAAAGCCAAAGCCGAGACCAGAGCCCATGATCGAACGCGAAATCAAACTACAGTTCGACAGCCCCAGCGAGGCGCGCACTGCCATCCTCGCTGCCGGCGCTGCCCCACTCAAGTGTCGTCGCCTCCAGGAAGATGCGTTGTTCGACACGGGCGACGAATCACTCCGCCGCCGCGGCTGCGCGCTGCGCGTGCGCAGCGAATCTGGACGGAGCCTGCTGACGTTCAAGGGACCGGTCCAGTCCACGCGCATGAAGGCGCGCGAGGAACACGAGACCGTCGTCAGCGACGGCGACGTGCTGACGCGGGTCCTCGAGTCGCTCGGGCTGCATGTCTGGTTCAGATACCAGAAGTTCCGGGAGGAGTTCGCGGCGGAGGACGCCACGATCGCACTCGATGAAACACCGATCGGCACCTTCGTCGAGATCGAAGGCGGCGAACGCGCGATCGAGTTCCTGGCGCATGCGCTCGGGCGCAGTGAGTCCGACTATGTTCTCGACTCCTATCGCGGGCTGTTCCTGAAGCGGCGAGAAGTTCTCGGACTGACGGGCGCCGACATGATGTTCGCCGACGAATGGTCCCAGCACTCGTCCTGACCGCGGGGCTGGCCACCCGTCTTCGGCCTCTCTCGTTCGTGCGCGCAAAAGCGGCGCTCCCGGTCGCAGGCACACCTCTCATTCATCGCATCCTGCGGCCGCTCTCCGCGGCCGGCGTCCGCGATGTCGTGTTGAACCTGCATCACCTTCCGCATACGTTGACCCGGATTCTAGGCGACGGCACCGCACTCGGCGTGCGCGTGCGTTACTCGTGGGAAGTGCCGGTCCTGGGATCGGCGGGAGGACCCAGGCGAGCCGTTCCGCTGTTGCAGCCCGTTTCGACGTTCCTGATCGTCAACGGCGACACGCTTGCCGACATCGACCTTCGCGCGGTCGTCGAGGACCATCGGCGCTCCGGCGCTCTCGTGACCATGGCTGTCGTCCCCAACGTCGAGCCCGAGAAGTATGGCGGCGTCGCCGTCGCGGCCGACGGCGCGGTGACCGGATTCGTGAGACGCGGATCGCACGAACCGTCGTTCCATTTCGTCGGCGTGCAGGTCGCCGAGCCGGAGGCATACGCCACCGTCCCTGCCGGAGTCCCCTACGAGACGGTCGGTGCGCTCTACCCTGCTCTCATTGCTGATCGTCCTGGCTCGATCCGCGCGTACCGGACGAGCGGGGAATTCATGGACATCGGCAGGCCCTCGGACTATCTCGCCACTTCGTTGACGCTGGCCGCGCGCGAAGGGATCGATCTCGCGGCTCACGCGTCGATCAGCCCGACCGCACGTGTCGAACGCAGCATCCTGTGGGACGATGTGGTCGTGGAAGATGGTGCGATGCTGCGGGAGTGTGTGGTCACCGATGGCGTGCGCGTACCGGCCGACACGTCGTGGCACGGTGTGACCATCCGTCACGCGTCAGGCGAGCTGGCGCCTGGTGAGCGACGGATTGAGGATCTTGCCATCGCGTCCCTGTAATTCCGCGTTCAGACATGACAGACAGCGTTCGTCCCCGCATCGATCGATATCTCGCTGAGACCGGCCTCGCCGCCTACGGCGCAAAGGTGGTCCCACTCACAGGCGACGCGTCGGATCGACGCTACGTACGGATCCTGCTTCGCGATGGGCCATCCCAGGTGCTGTCGGTGTATCCGCAGGCCTTCGACGTCGAGACGCTGCCATTCGCCAACGTCACGCGGCTGATGGCCGCCATGCCGGTGCCCGTGCCAGCCATCCTGGGACACTCGAATGCGCTCGGGATCCTGGCGCTGCAGGATCTGGGGGACGTGACGCTGCAGGCGCATCTTGGCGCGGCGACGCGCGCCGATCACGCGGCGCTCTACCGGCAGGCGGTGACGCTCATCGCGCGGATGCAGCAGCGCGGTCGCGAACTCACATCCGATCGCTACCTGCCCTACGGCATCGCGTTCGATGTCGAGAAGCTGTCGTGGGAGCTCCAGTTCTTCATCAAACACTTCCTGGAGGCGTATCGCGGCGCCGTGCTGACGCCTGCGGAGCGTCAGGCGCTCGACGCTGAACTGCTGCGCGTCGCGGAGGAACTGGCCGGCGAGCCGCGCGTCTTCTGTCATCGCGACTATCACAGCAGAAACCTCATGCTGCACGATGGCCAGCTCTACATCATCGATTTCCAGGACGCGCGCATGGGACCCGACACGTACGATCTCGTGTCGCTGTTGCGCGACTCGTACATGGACTTCAGCGAGCGCGAAGTCGACGAGTTGATCGCTTTCTTCCTTGCGCTGCGTGGTGTGGGCGCCGATCGCGCGGGCGCCGGGATGGAAGCCGGCCAGTTCCGGCAGCGATTCGACCTGATGGCGCTGCAACGCAACCTGAAGGCGCTCGGCACCTTCGGCTTTCAGACGACCGCTCGCGGGAACACCGTTTACATCCAATACATCCCGCGCACGCTGGCCTACGTCCGTCACAACATGGAGCGCGATCGCCGGTTCGGGCGTCTGCGCGAGCTTCTCGCGCCGCATATCGAAGAACTCAGGTAATCGCAATTGGGAGTTGGAATTTGGGAGTTGGGAGTTATCGATAAGCGTGACTACAATCAGGTGTCCGGTTCGCTCGGGTGACGAGCGAGTCGTCACGCCATGTATCAGTTCGGCATCTCCACACATCTGTTTCACAACCACCGGCTCACCCGCGATCATCTCGTTCACATCGCCGCGCACGGATTCGAATCGGTGGAGCTGTTCGCGACACGCTCGCATTTCGACTACCGGAGCGATGAAGCGGTCGCCGAACTCGTCGAGTGGCTGTCCGACACACGACTGAGCGTCCATTCGATGCACGCGCCCATCATGGAGCGCATGGAGAAGGGACGCTGGGTCAGCGCCTTCTCGAATGCGGCATCCGATGAGAGCCGGCGCAAGGCGGCGGTCGCAGAAACCGAGGCGGCGCTCGCGGTCGCATCGCGGATTCCATTCCAGTATCTCGTTCTGCACCTCGGTGTGCCGGCAGGCCAGCAGCCCAGCGCCAGCGACAACCAGGCGCAGACCGCGCGCCGCAGCGTCGAGGAGATTGCGGCGGCCGCCGCGCGCGTCAACGTACGCGTCGCCGTCGAAGTGATTCCCAATGCGCTGTCGGACGCGGCAACACTCGCACGGCTGCTCGAAGACGAACTCGAGGGGCTCGACGTCGGTGTCTGCCTCGACTACGGCCACGCCCATTTGATGGGCGACCTCGGTGAGGCGATCGAAGAGCTCTCGGGCCACCTGTGGACGACGCACGTCCACGACAACCACGGGAAGAAGGACGACCACCTCACGCCGTATGCCGGCACCATCGACTGGGACGCCGCGATGATGGAGACGCAGAAGATCGGCTACGACGGCGTGCTGATGTTCGAGGTCGACGACAGTGGCGATCCGGTTGACGTGCTCAGGCGCTGCGCGAAAGCACGCGAGCGGCTCGAAAAGTCGTTCGTGACTTTCTGATTCTGAATTCAGAATTCAGAACGCAGCTTGTCCCGGAGTACGCGGGAATGGAATCACATCCCTGATGTTTCCCATTCCGGTGGCGTAGATGATCGTGCGCTCGAGCCCGAGGCCGAAGCCGGCATGCGGCACGGTCCCGTAGCGCCGCAGGTCGCGATACCACCAGTAGACCTTCGGATCGAGGTGCATCTCCGCGAGTCGTCTATCGAGGTAGTCCAGCCGTTCCTCGCGCTGCGAGCCGCCGATGATCTCGCCGATGCCCGGCGCGAGCACGTCCATCGCCGCCACCGTCTTCCCGTCGTCGTTCATGCGCATGTAGAACGCCTTGATCTCCTTCGGGTAGTTCATCACGACCACAGGCGCCTTGATGTACTCCTCGCTCAGCCAACGCTCGTGCTCTGACTGCATGTCCATGCCCCAGCGCACGGGAAACTCGAACGTCTTCCCGCTCTTCTCGAGTGCGGCGATGGCATCGGTGTAGGTGACGCGCTCGAACGGCGACGTGACGAAGGCCTCGACGCGGCGGATGCAATCCTTGTCGATGCGATCGGCGAAGAACTTCATGTCGTCGGCGCGCTCGTTCAACAGCGCACTGAGGATGTACTTCAGGAACGACTCCGCCAGGTCTGCGTCGGCGGCAAGGTCTGCGAACGCGATCTCCGGCTCCACCATCCAGAACTCGGCGAGGTGGCGGCTGGTGTTGCTGTTCTCGGCGCGGAATGTCGGGCCGAACGTGTAGACCTTCGAGAGCGCCAGGCAGTACGTCTCGACGTTGAGCTGACCGCTGACGGTGAGAAATGCCTCTTTCCCGAAGAAGTCCTGGGTGAAGTCGGTCCGCCCGTCGTGCGTCTTCGGGATCGCGCCAAGATTGGCGAGGTCGAGCGTGCTCACGCGAAACATCTCGCCGGCGCCTTCGGCATCGCTCGCGGTCACGATCGGCGTGTGCACCCAGAAGAACCCGCGCTCGTGAAAGTAGCGATGGATCGCCATGCTGAGGCAGTGGCGCACGCGCGCGATCGCGCCAAGCGTGTTCGTTCGTGGGCGAAGATGAGCGACCTCGCGGAGATACTCGAACGACGTTTTCTTCTGCTGGATTGGATAGCCTTCCGGGTCGTCGACCCAGCCGACGACGGTCACGCTCTCGGCCTGGAGTTCGACGGCCTGTCCCTGCCCCTGGCTCGCCGTCAGCGTGCCGGTGGCCGTGACCGCACAGCCGGTCGTGAGCTTCCTGATCTCACTTTCGTAGTTCGGCAGCGCGTTCGGCGCGACAATCTGGAGCGGATCGAAGCTCGAGCCGTCGTGCAGATGGATGAACGAGAGTCCGGCCTTCGAGTCGCGACGCGTTCGAACCCAGCCGCGCACGGTTACCCGGGTCCCTGCCGGCGGCGTGCCTTTCAGCACGGACGAGACATCGACATGGTCAGCGTGAGGCATGTCTGTAGAGGAAGGCACTGTCAACCCAACTTCCAATTTCCAATCGACTTACACCTTTTGGGAGTTGGGCGTTGGAGGTTGGGGGTTGACGTGTTTTCAGCATTGGCTAGACCGATTATCCGCCGAGATCCGGATCCCCTGTATCCTAGAAGGTTGGAAATGAAGATAGGAATGGTCTCCCTCGGCTGCCCCAAGAACCTCGTCGACTCCGAGGTGATGCTGGGACTGGCCCAGGAACAGGGGCATCAGCTCACGCGCGACGCCGCCGACGCCGAGGTGCTCATCGTCAACACGTGCGCCTTCATCGACAAGGCGAAGCAGGAATCGATCGACACCATCCTCGAGATGGCCGAGTTGAAGAAGACCGGGGCCTGCAAGCGGCTGGTCGTGACCGGATGCATGGCGGAGCGCTATCGCGACGAACTGCGTGCGCAGATTCCGGAGATCGATGCGGTGCTCGGCACAGGTGAGGTTCCGGAAATCGTGAACGCACTCGGCGGGCCCGGAGAACAGGACCCGCCCTACGGCCAGCGAGTGATTCCGCTGCTTCGCGCGAACGGCGAACCAATCGGGCCTAAAGACCAAAGCCCAGAGCCCAGAGACGTTCCGACATACCTCTACGACGCGAGCACGCCACGACTGCTTGCGACGCCGCGCCACTACGCCTACGTGAAGATCGCCGAAGGCTGTGACTACAGGTGCGCGTTCTGCATCATCCCGACACTGCGCGGCAAGTATCGCAGCCGATCGCATGAGTCCATCGTGACCGAAGCGCAACGTCTCGCCTCGCAGGGCGTGAAGGAACTGTTGCTCATCTCGCAGGACACGACCTTCTACGGCATCGACCGCGGCGAACGGGGAGCGCTCGCGCGCCTGCTGCGCGCGCTCAATCGCGTGGACGGGCTCGAGTGGGTTCGAATGCTGTACCTCTACCCCACCACGATCACTGACGACGTGCTCGACGCGATGGCGGAGAGCGAGAAGGTGTGCAAGTACGTCGACCTTCCGCTGCAGCACGCCTCGGACCGCGTACTGAAATGGATGAAGCGGCCCGGCACGCGTGCCGGCTATGAACGTCTGCTGGAACGGATCCGGACCCGCGTTCCCGGCGTCACATTACGTACTACGTTCATCGTGGGGTTCCCCGGCGAGACCGCGGACGATCACGCCGAACTGGAGTCCTTTGTCGAAGCCGTGCGGTTCGATCACGTCGGCGTCTTCACGTATTCGCATGAGGAAGGCACCTCGGCCCACGGCCTGAAAGACGATGTGCCCGCGGCGGTCAAGCGGCGGCGGCAGTCCGGCGTGATGCGACGGCAGAGGCGGATCGTCCAGAAGGCCCAGAGCGCGCGGATCGGAAGCCAGGTGCGGGTGCTCGTCGACGGGCCGGCGGCCGAGCACGACCTGGTGCTCCGGGGGCGATTGGAGGGACAGGCGCCCGACATCGACCCGCAGGTGTACCTCACCGATTGCGACCCGTCGGGCCTGTCGGCCGGACAGTTCATCCAGGCGGAACTCGTTGCGAGTCGCGCCTATGATCTGGTTGTGCGTCCATTGTCCGGGGCAGAATCCGCGTGATAAGCTTGAGGGTCACCTAGGCGGAGGGGACTCCAAGTGGGCTCATGCCCACTTTTTTTGTTTCAGGCGGGGTGTGGGCGCCGGGACTCGCTGGCACAGGGAAGAGCTCTGAGCAATGCAGCCGCTTGAACAGATTCGGGCGATTGCTGAGCGGGTTGCCGCGGCGCGGGGGCTGGAGATCTGGGATATCCAGAGCCGGCGCGAATCGGGGGGGCACGTGGTCCGGGTCTTCATCGACCGGCCGGGACCGTCGGCCAGTCCCGACGACAGTGTGAGTATCGAGGATTGCGAGCAGGTCAACCGCGAGATCGGAACGATTCTCGACGTCGAGGACCCGCTGCCGTTCGCGTATACGTTGGAGGTTTCTTCGCCGGGCCTCGATCGTCCGCTGCGCGGTCTCGATGACTACCGGCGGTTCTCGGGTCGGCTGGCCAAGGTTGTCGTCAGCGAAGCGGTCGACAACCAGAAGGCGTTCGAGGGGCGCCTGAGCGGAGTCGAGGGAGACAGCGTGCTGCTGCAGGGACCGCGCGGACGGATCCACAGGCTGCCGATGCGCCTGATCGCACGCGGCCGGCTGGAGGTCGAGTTTTAGACGGAGGCCGGGTCCTGCTGTTGTGGACCCGGCGGTGAAAGTAAATATGCAGAACCCGTTGATGCAAACGATCGAGGCTCTCGCCAAGGAAAAGGGCATCGAGGCCAACACGATCATCACGGCCATCGAGGATGCCGTGCTGACCGCGTCGCGCAAGTACTACAAGACGAACGAGAACCTCAAGACGCGTTTCAACCCCGAGACGGGACAGGTCGATCTCTTCGCCATCAAGCACATCGTCAGCGACGTGACCAACGACGCCACCGAGATCTCGCTCAAGGAAGCGCAGGACCTCTACGGCGACGAGGCCGAAGTCGACATGGAAATCGAATTCCCCAAGCGGACGGACGTGCTTGGGCGAATCGCCGCGCAAACCGCCAAGCAGGTCATCTTCCAGAAGGTGCGCGAGGCGGAGCGTGAGAACATCTTCGCGGAGTACAACGATCGGGTTGGTGAGGTCATCAACAGCACCGTCAAGCGCTTCGAGAACGGCGACCTGGTCGTGGAAATCGGCCGCGTCGAAGCGGTATTGCCTCGCAAGGAACAGTCGCGCGCGGAAAGCTATACGCCGGGTGAGCGCATTCGAGCCGTGATCAAGGGCGTCAATCGCAGCGCCAAGGGACCGCAGATCGTCCTGTCGCGAACCGACCCGGCCCTGCTGATCAAGCTGTTCGAGCAGGAAGTGCCGGAGATCTACGACGGCACCGTGATGATTCGCGGCGCCGTGCGCGAGGCCGGCGATCGCGCCAAGGTCGCGGTCTACTCGCGCGAGCGGGATGTC
>JAICEG010000024.1 GCA_025924295.1 Vicinamibacteria bacterium | reverse complement strand
CAGGATCCGGTAGTTCATGTTGTTGCTCTGCTCGAGCACGCCGATGAGTTGCGGCAGCACGGCCTCGAGGCTTGGATCTTCGAGCGAGCCGCCATCCACGCGATAGTGCATGTTGCCCCAGCGCTCGTAGAGATGGAGGCCGACGGCCTCGAAGAGCAGCCTGTTGGTAACCGGGGAGGTCCACTCGAGGTGCTCCTGCGCCAGGCGCGGGAAACGCCGATCGCGTCCCGCTTCGGGGGCGCGTGTCGCGCTGATGTTGTTCGGACAGTTGCACCACTTGTCGAACTTGTAGGTGCCGGCAATCTTGTTGCGCGGCGTCGCCTGCCAGGTGACCCGGATGCTGTTGTTCGACTGCCAGCCCTTGTTCACGCCGGGGTTGCTGGTATCGGGGTCGTAGAGGAATTGCGTGGGGTCGTACTCGTTTCTATTTCTGAAGACGGCGCTTTGGTTTTCGCTCTGGTTGAAGCGTGTGGAGAACCAGAACCACACCCTGTCTCGCTTGAAGGGGCCGCCAAAGGACTCGTTGAGGTCCCAGTTGTTGACGATGCGGTTGGGCGTCGTCAAGCCGGCCTGACGCAGTTCGTCGGAGAAGTTGTCGCCCTGCAGGCTCTCGTTCGAGAACGTGAAGAACAGGGAGTTGGAGAATTGATTGCCGCCGTCCTTGGGCACGAAGTTGATGCGCACGCCGCCGGTCGCAAGGTCAGCGGAGAGCGAGCTCGTGTCGACCGTCACTTCGGCAGCCGAGCCGACATCCGGCGTCTGCCCGCCAATGTTACCGCCGGCCTGGAGGGTCATCGTGTTGACGCCGTTGACGGTGACGCGCTGGTCGACGTTGCGGCTCCCATGCACGGTCACGCTCTGACCAACGTCCTGGATGAGCGATCCGCCCACGTCGTTGCCGCCGCCGAGCGTGCCCGGAATCATGCGCGCGAGGCCGAAGTAATTGCGCGCGCTCGGCAGCGCGTCGATCACCTCGGAGCTGAGAACGCGTTGCTGCGTCGTGCTCGTGACGTCGACCACTGGCGCTTCGCCCGTGACCGTGATCGTTTCCTCGAGTGAGCCGACTCGCAGATCTGCGTCAACGTTGATGGCGCTCGAGCCGCTGAGTGCGACACCATCGCGCTTCACGGAGTTGAATCCGGCCAGCGAGAACGTCACGGTGTACGTTCCTGGACGCAGATCGACGATCTGGAAGCGACCGTTCGCGTCGGTGACCGACCCGCGAACTTTTTCAATCAGCACGGGGCTTGCAACTTCCACGGTCACGCCAGGGAGCACAGCCCCTGAGGTGTCCCGGACTGTCCCTGTGATGGACGCTTGTGCGAAAGCTACGGAAGGCAGCAGGGCCGTCCAGGCAAGAAGGACGGCACACCGGAGTGCGGCACGCATTGTGTTTCGCCTCCTGAGCGTTGGACCCTGCCAACGCTGCAACTGGGTGACCGACCGGGGGGAACGAACAACGGGGAACGAGCGAGGCCCGATTTCTGATAGATCAGAGGTGCCGTGGAATCTACGCCTCGACCCGCAGTGAAGTCAATGGCGCTTCACGCAGTGTTTTTCGCATCCGGGATCAGCGGCCTCGTCTACCAGGTGGTCTGGGTCCGCCAGTTCGGCCAGATTTACGGGAATACGGTCCATTCGGCGTCGATCGTGGTGGCGATCTTCATGGTGGGGCTCGGTGCCGGAGGCTATCTATTCGGGGCGTTTGCCGATCGGCGGTATCAGTCACGGCCCGACAGTCTGATCCGGCTCTACGCCCTGCTCGAGGCGCTCATCGCCGCACTTGGTCTCGTGATTTCCTGGGTCCTGCCTCATCTGGGCGCCATCGTGGCCCAGCTGTCCTCGTACGAACCGGGCGCCAACGGATGGCAGACGCTCTCATCGGTTTCCTACCTGTCGCGTGCTGTCATTGCAGTTGTTTTGCTGACGCCGATCACGCTGCTCATGGGAGGCACGCTGACGGTGCTGGTGCGGGCCGTCGTTCGCGCCGACCTCCATGCGGCCGGCTCGCGCGTGGCCCTGTTGTACGGCATCAACACGATTGGGGCGGCCATGGGCGCCTTCCTGACCGACTTCGTGCTGATCCCGCAGACGGGGTTGTTCCTGACGCAAGTCGTTGCGGTCGCACTGAACGTCCTTGCCGCCGCCGGTGCGTTCCTGCTGGCGCGCGGCGTGCGCGTGGCTCGAGAGCCATCGCCTCGGCGGCGGTCGCCGTCACCGGTCGTGCATGATTCAGGCAGCGCGCGCACGCTGGCCGGGTTGAGCATGCCTCACTGGGTCGCCGTCGCACTCGCGATGTCCGGATTCGCAGCGCTCGGGATGGAGATGCTGTGGCTCAGGCACCTGGCCGTGCTGCTGGGCGGGTTTCGTGCAGTGTTCTCGCTGCTGCTGACCGTGATGCTCGTCGCCCTTGGAGTGGGTGCCCTCCTCGGGGGATGGCTCGATCGTCGTTTCGAGCGTCCGGCGCGGACGCTCATGATTGTCGAGGCGTTCTTTGCCGCGACTGCCTTGCTCGGGCTCGCGGCCGGCAACGCCGAGACGCTCGCCGCGCGTGGCAGCGCGCTCGCCGCCACACTGGGTGCACTGTCACCATCGTCCAGGGCGCTGACCGAGCTCTGGTTCAACGTGCGGCCGATGATGATCGAGGTCGCGCTTCCGTCGCTGGTCGCCGGCCTGGCGTTTCCGCTCGCGAACGCATTGGTCCAGAGTGCTGAAGCCACGGTCGGACGTCGTGCCGGAGTGCTCTATGCCGCCAACACGATCGGTGCCGTCTGTGGCTCGCTCATCACTGGATATCTCCTCCTGCCGCGCATCGGCACGCAGGGCTCGGCGGCGCTGCTCGCCGGTGTTGCCGCGCTCACCGTTGTTCCGCTTTATCTCGCCGAACCACGTCGGCCTCATCGTCCCTTCGCGCTTGCGGCGGCGTCTCTCGTGTCGGTCGGCGCGCTTGCCGCCTGGTCCCTGCTGCCGGCGGACTATCTCGTGACGCGTGCACTGGGACCGCGCGATCCGGCGGAGCGAGTGATCGCGCTCAGTGAAGGAGTGACGGAACTGGTCGCGGTCGTCGAGCGACCGGGCCGTGGCCGCGCGTTGCTCACCAACGGTCACGCGATGTCGTCGACGGCTTTGCTCGATCAACGCTACATGCGAGCGCTCGCGCACGTTCCTCTGCTGACCATGGAACATCCCGAGCGCGTGCTCGTGATCGGGTTCGGCGTCGGGAATACCTCGCACGCCGCGACGTTGCATTCGTCGGTTACACAAGTCGACATCCTGGACCTGTCTCCGCACATCCTGGGGCATGCCGGCTACTTTCGCGATGCCAACGGCGACGTCCTGCGCGACCGGAAGGTGAACGTCTTCGTCAACGATGGCCGCCAGCATCTCCAGATGTCTGCACCGGGCGCGTACGACCTCATCACGCTCGAGCCGCCACCGATCGCGCACGCGGGCGTTGCGGCGCTGTACTCGCGCGAGTTCTATCAGCTTGCGCGGTCCCGGCTGACCTCCGACGGATACGTGAGTCAGTGGCTGCCTGCGTACCAGGTTCCTGCCGACAGCAGCCTCGCGATGGTGAGCGCGTTCCTCGATGTGTTTCCGCAGGCCGTGCTGCTGTCGGGTGCGCAGGCAGAGCTGCTGCTGATCGGAACGACGGCACCTCGCATCGAGCTCGACCCCGCACGCCTTCGGAGCTCGCTCGCGCGCGAACGTGCCGTGCGTGAGGATCTTGTCCGCATCGACCTGGGTTCGGTCCTCGAAATCGCCGGCACGTTCGTGGGATCGGCGGAGACGCTTGCGCGCGCGACACGTGAGGCCGCGATCGCGACCGACGACCGGCCCGTTCAGGAGTACGGCGTCCTCTCGGGTTTGAGCACGGGCCTCATGGGAGTGCCGTCTGCGCTCTTCGACGTGGCGGACATCTTCGCGTGGTGTCCGCGCTGTGTCGACGAGGCCGGCGAGCCGAGCGTGCAGAATCTCGATCTGTACCTTCGCCTTGCGCAGCAGGTCTACGTTACTCCAGTGGGCGAGGCGGTGCGAGCCGCGTCGGCCGCGAAGGGCGAGCGACGCATCATGGGGAGTGCTTACCTGGGAGCCGTCGTTCCCGATTCAGCCGAAGTCCACAATCTGCTGGGTCTCGCGTTGATGCGTGACGACGATGTCGACGCGGCGATCGGCGAGTTCCAGGCGGCGCTGGCCAGAGATCCAACGTCACCGAATGCCCGTGCGAACCTCGGGCAGATTCGTCTCGACCAGGGATCGGCCTTGCTCGAAACTCGGCGCTTCGCGGATGCTGCGGCCGCGCTGCGTACGGCTGTCGATCTGATGCCGGATTCCGCGGAAGCGCACAACGACCTCGGCGTTGCGCTTGCGTCGATGGGACGTGTCAACGAAGCGGCCGCGCACTTCCAGCGTGCGGTGTCGCTGAAGCCAGACTTTGCCGAGGCGCAGAAAAACCTGAATCAGGCCTCGGGGTCGTGAGCGAGGCGTCTGCTATCGGGCCCGGCACGGCGTCGGGTTCCACTTCGCACCATCAGGCTCCTTCTTGAAGTGGCTTGTCGTCACCCAGGTATCGCCCAGATAGAGAGGATCCCTCACGCTCGTGGTCACGACGAACCAGTCCGGGCCGTCGGGTTCGGGAAAGAGATCGAAGTATTCGGTGACCGATGCATTCTCACTGAAGGGAACGCCGTTCTTGCGCAGATAGCCAGGACGGATCTGCGTCGTCACGACTTCGAGCGACCGGCCCTGGGTGCCTGCGCGCGGCGCAAGGCCGAGGCTCAATCCGCGTCCGCCCGCTGGTGGTGGCTCCCAGCGTGCCACTGACACACCTTGCCATGAGCGTTGGCTCACGGCCGCTGGTGACGCCCCCTGAGGACTCTCGGGGCGTGCGAATTGAAGGACGCGCGTCTGCATGCCGGCGTCGGTTTCGATCTTCAGCGTGTAGTCGTCGGTCCACGAGATGCGCAGGCGCGTCGGCTCGCGCATGATGGCAGGCGCAGCGTAGCCCCTGCACTGTTCGCCTGCGGCCTCGTCCTTCGCCGGATCCCATCCGTCGGCGACCTTGCGCGCGACCGCGTTCAGCGGGATGTTGGCGTAGTCACCCTTTGGCGGGGTGATCATTCGCCAGCGCCAGTCTTCGCTGATGATCGAGACCCAGTTGCCACTGAAGTCTACCGGCGCAGATGCACGAGGTGTTGGCGGCGGACCGCCACGGCCCCCGCGACCCTGCGGCGCCTGGGCGGCGAGCGGGGAAGCAAACGCCACAAGCGCGGCGGCGATCAACACGCCAGTGACCGCGTGCGTCATGACCGTCCTCGCGGCCCCTGTGTGAGGCTACGGTAGATCGACTCGACGAAACGCTCCGCGTCAGCTGGACTCGCGCCGTACTCGGCGTCGTAATCGCGCGATGGACGGGACGTCCTGATCTGCTCCCAGGTCATCCCCTTCTTAATCAGGTCCTGCACCCGGTCGCGAATGATCACGACCATGTCGCGGAACTCGGCGACGTCGCTCTCTTCACAGATGCGTCCATAGCCCGGGACGATCAGCGTCCCCCCCGAGGCGAATCCCTCAGGGACTGCCAGCGCGAGGATAGTGGTGAGCGCCGAGACGAGCCCGTTGACGCTGCCGCCCCTTGCCAGATCGATCGTCGGATAGCGGCCGGGTGTGAGGATCGACCCGGCACTGATCACGTCCGAGGATCGGAACAGCACGAGGCTGTCGCTGTCGGTGTGTGCGGCGGGCTGATGGTACAGAACGATCGCCTCTCCATTGGAGAAGTCCATCGTCGGCTGAAAGTAGGTCGTGGTCGGCAGCGAGTCCGGTGTCGCGGCTGCCGTGCCTGGCGGCGGGCTCGAAAGGCGATTCAGCACGTTCTCGTGCGCCACGATCGAGGGGCGTCCGAGTCCGACAAAGCCGAACGGTGCCCCCGCGCCGCCGCGGCCGCTGGCCACTTCGAGCAGCGAGGCGTTGCCGCCGACGTGCGCGGGACTGCTGCTCGTATTGATCAACCAGCGAATCGGCAGTTTCGAAAGCGTGCGAACCTGTTCCATCACATTGGTGCTGGCTGCAGGTGCTGGCGTGTCGACCAGCAGGACACCGTACTTGCCGACGTGCACAGTGATGTTGACACCCGCGCCGGAGATCATGTGGACGTTGCCCTGCACGGGAATGAGATTCAGCTGAGCGGCTCCGGCTTGCTGTCGTGCGCTCAGGCCGGCAAGCGGCAGAAGAGCGAGTGCGAGGGCGACAAGGGTTCTCGACATGTCGCGTCAGCGGAGGTTACATCCAGCGTTCGCGTTGAAGCAGGTGCAGTACCTGCCGCAGCGGTCGAGCGTCGAGAAAGTCTGCTTCAGCTTGTCCCGGTACTCCGGATACATCGTCTCCGCACCACCGCGCGTGGCTTCGAAGGGAATGCCGTACCACTCCGAGAACTCCTTCAGGTAGGGGTTGGTGCCGGGCAGCCAGTGCGGTACGACGCCCTCGCCGAGCGGCAACTCGGCTGCATAGTCGCACCAGTTCGACCCCAGGCGCTGACCTGCGTCGAGGGTCCACGACTGACTTCGCACCAGCCGTTCCGTGAGGAACACCGGGTCGTCGATGATCGAGACAATGGTGAGCAGGTCTCCGTGGCGGACCCAGTACTCGGTCAGCGTTCGGCGATCGCTTGCCGGAACACCGTTGCGGCGGATGTAGTACGCCTTGAGATGAGTGGTTCGGACACGCAGCATGTTCCCCATCCAGGTCGCGGTGGAGAAGCCACTCCAGCTGTGCGGAGCATCCGCCGACGGATGAGGCCGCCCATCCAGGTGGATCGTGCGCTCGGCATCGTGGAAGTTGATGCGGGTGTGAATCGTCGACATCCGCTGGCCGGCCGGATCGTAGTCGGTCGTGATGCGCATGTTGGCGAGGCCGCGGTTACCGTAGTCGGCGGCATGCTGGCGGCACTGGTACTCACTGACGGCTGAAATCCGGTCGGCGTCGTAGCTGTCGGCGCGGAGCCGTGCCGCGTCGTTGATCGGCAGCCCGAGATAATCCGCCAGTTCAGGTCCGGGTAGTCGCTCCGGTCCATCCTCGTGATAGACGGGGACCCACGAGCCGGAGAAATCGATCTCCTGGGCGGCGGAGGGCGCGGCTGCGGCGATCAGGAGCGAAGCCCAGGCCAGGGTCCGTGCGGCTCTCGTCATCGTGGCTCCTTTTCGGCGGCGCCCAGGAGGCCGTGGTGAAACTTATGCACGGCCTCGAGCACACAGAGAACTCGCCTCATGGTGTCCGAGGCAGAGAGGCAGCCCGTGGCTTTGCCACGGGCTGCCTAGGATAGGCCGGGCGCCTGTCGATCTCAAGTCGCTTCATTCGACGTGATTACAGACGGCCAGTAGAGGAGACCACATGCGATTCATGATGATCGTCAAGGCAGACAAGAACTACGAGGCGGGCAGCCCGCCCCCGCCCGAGCTGCTGGCGGCAATCGGCAAGCTCTCGGAAGAGATGGTCAAGGCTGGCGTGATCCTGGATATGGGGGGGCTCCTGCCAAGCTCGAAGGGTGCACGGATCAATGTCAAGAAAGGGAAACTGACCGTGACCGATGGTCCCTTCAGCGAAGCGAAAGAGCTGATCGGCGGCTATGCCATTCTTCAGGTGAAATCACGGGAGGAAGCGATCGAGCGCGGCCGGCGCTTCATGCAGATTCACGCCGATGTGCTGGGGCCCTCGTACGACGGTGAACTCGAGATCCGCCAGCTGCCGGAGGCACCACCGTGCACGTGACCCTGACCGGAACGGAACTTACAAGTGTCGTGGCCGGCCTCTGAGTCTTGAAATGACCAAACGGTGTCGCCGGTCCGTCACCCCGAAAAGTCCTTTGTTTTTTCGCAGGCGCGTGGCACACGTCTTGACGATGAGGAAGACGTGCTGGCGATGCTCTTCTTCGCGGTCGTCGTCCTGGGCCTCGTGTTGCGTGGCATGTCACCCGAGGAACGGCTCCGATTCGGTCGAACGATTCTCGCGAGCCTCCTTTTCATCAGCGACGCCATCACGAAGCCACCACGCGGAGGCGAAGGCTTCTATGCCGCCCTGAAAGTGCGAACGAGGTGGGCGCTGATCACGCCGTCGATCATTGGCGCGTATCTCGTCGTGTTCGCGGCGATCGTCATAGGCGGGGCCGATCCCGGCGACTCGAACGCGCTCATCGAATGGGGCGCCAGCGTCGGACCGCGGACGACCAACGGTGAGTGGTGGCGTCTGGGTGCAGCCATGTTCCTGCACATGGGTGTGGTCCATCTCGTCGCCGAGATCGCCGGTCTCGTTCAGATAGGCGTGCTCGTCGAACGCCTGGTGGGCAGGCTGGCATTCGCGGTGGTGTATCTCTCGGCCGGTGTGCTGGCCGGGGTCTGGGGTATCGCGCTGCACGCGGTGTCGGTCCACGCGGGCGCTGCCGGCGCCATCTTCGGCGTCTACGGCCTGCTCATGGCTTCGCTGGTGCTCGGGGTGATCCAACGTTCCTCTCTCACGGTTCCGGTCAGCGTTCTCAAGGGGCTGTGGCCGGGCGTGGTGATCTTCATCGCCTATCACACGCTGACTGAAGGCTTCGCCAGCGAAGCGATGCAGGTCGGCGTCGTGACGGGCTTCGTCGGTGGACTGCTCGTGGGTGGCCGTCTCGTTTCGGACAAGCCTCCCGTCCGTCGCGTGTGCGCCATGCTTTCCGCCACTGTGGCCATCGTGGTGGTTTTCGCGGCGCCGCTGCGTGGGTTAGCGGACGTGACCGATGACGTGGCACGCGTCAGGGCCGTGGAGGAGCGGACCGCGCGTTCGTACGATTCAGCGGTCGACCGGTTCAAGCGCGGCCGGCTCAAGGCGGCGGAACTGGCCGCGTTCGCCGATCAGATCGTCGGCGAGCTCCAATCCATCCAGGCGGAGCTCGTCTCGCTCGAGAACGTTCCGCCCGAGCACTGGCCGATGGTTCAGAAGGCCGCCGAGTATCTCAGGCTGCGCCAGGACAGCTGGCGCCTGCGCGCCGAGGGGTTGCGTGCCGGGCATGCGGGCAGGCTGCAACAAGCGGATGTCGCGGAGCGCTCGGCGCTCGCCGCCCTCGAAAACGCCGTCGCGCCCACGCACCAGTAGTTGACGTCCCGGCTAACGCGTCAGGATCAACACGACCAGGACCAGAGCCATGCACCCCACGGCAATTGTCAGCATCGTCTGCTGCTGCCGTCGTCGATTTTCTGCGAGGCGAAGCTCGACGATGTTCGCCCAGAGCGCTTTCTGGAGGTGGGGATCGACAGGGTTCGAGAGCGTCACAGGCTCGACCGGCTCCGTCCCGGTTTCGACCGGGGCCAGAAACCGATAGCCACGCTTCGGAACGGTCTGCACGTACAGGGAATCCTCAGCCCGATCCCCTAACGCTTCCCGGACCTGCTTGATCGCGAAGTTCACCCCCTGTTCGAAGTCGACGAACGTATCGCCGGCCCAGAGGGCGGTCTGGATCTCCTCGCGCGTGACCAGCAGGCCTGGGCGATTGGTCAGAAGACAAAGGAGGCGGAACGGTTGCGGCTGGATGCGAATGCTCCGCCCGTTCTTGAGCAGCCGTTCGGCGTCCAGATCGAGCTCGAAAGAACCAAACCGCCGCACCTTTGGGTCCGCCCGTCGATTCATACGTCCTGCTTGCGGGTCAGCCTATCACTGGGCCGCGCGGCTGGGTAGCCGGGATGGCCGTATCGCGCGCCCATCGAGCCCGCTCAGGGGTGCAGCCAACTCGTTGCAGGCCTTCGTCTTGTGCGCTCACCCACGAATCGGGGATCGCAAAGGCTCCGCCCATGGGAATCCTGCTCGCGCCCTCGTATATACGCCGCAAAAGACAAGCAGGAGGAACAGCGATGCAGAACTTCAACAGACTCCTGATCCTGGGGGCGGCGATCGTGGGATTTACAGCGGGCATCGCACCGGTCAGCGCTCAAACGACGGAGGCACGTGGGATCGCCGAAGGGAAGGTCACTTCGGTTTCGGCTTCACACATGACGATCGCCAGCAGCGACCGTGACTTCACGTTCGCGATTACCGGCGCCACGGACATCCTGGCCCGTGGCGCCAGCAAGGCGACAAAGGCCGCCGGGAAAGGCATACCGCTCACGACCTACGTCCGCTCAGGCGATCTGGTGAGCGTGAGGTACCACAAGCTGGCCGGGGCCATCGCGGCGTCGGAGATCCGTGTTCGAACGGCCGGTCGATGAACGTTGAACGTAACAGGAGAGGAGCATTGTCATGACCTCGACTCGCCACGCAGTCCTGCTTGCTGTGCTGGTATCGGCCGTCTCGATGCGTCCGTGCCTCGCCCAGGGCACGGTTGCGCCGCAGGCTCCGCCAGCGCTGACCTCGCACGAAATGGAGCGCTTCCTGCTCGAGGCCGACATCGTTGCCACCAGGTCATCGAAGAAGGGCGTCACCAATGCCAAACGCGTCACGCTGTTCGATGGGCGCGTCCGGCATGACGCCCAGCTCCAGGACGTCGACATCGCGCTTCCGCTGTTCGAGGTCGCGCCGAAATACACGGAGATCAACTTCAGGGACACCTACCGCTACAACATCGCGGGGTATCGCCTGTCACGTTTGCTCGGCCTCGACAACGTGCCGATGTCCGTGGAGCGCAAGGTCTCGGGGAAACGCGTCGCGATGACCTGGTGGATCGATGACGTCATGCTGGACGAGGGGGGGCGCCTGAAGCAGAAGACGGCCGGGCCGGACCCGTCTCGTACGGCGACTCAACTCCACGTCCTGCGCGTGTTCGACGAGCTCATTCAGAATCGCGACCGCAACACGGGCAATCTGCTGTGGACCACGGATTGGAAGATGTGGATGATCGACCACACGCGAGCGTTTCGGCTCGGGAGGGACCTGCTCAAGCCGCAGAGTCTCGAGCGTATTGATCGCGCTCTCTGGCAGAAGCTGCGCGAGATCACCGCATCCGGCCTCACCGAGGTGATGGGCACGGCATTGACCAAGGGCGAGATCGAAGCCCTCCTGGTGCGACGGGATGCGATCGTGAAGCTCTTCGACGCGCGAATCGCGCAGCGTGGAGAAGAAGTGGTTCTCTTTACACCGGTGGCGGGTTCCGTTCGGTGAACCCTCTCTGATGCCAATACGGATAGGGGAGCGTCGTCTCGCTGGCAGCGTCGAGAGCAGCCACCTGCTCCTTCGTCAGATTCCAGCCGACGGCGTCGAGGTTCTGCCTCAACTGCTCCTCGTTCCGCGCGCCGATGATGATGTTCGCGACCGATGGCCGCTGCAGGAGCCAGTTGATGGCGACTTGAGGAACGGTCTTTCCCGTTTCGGCGGCAACGAGATCGAGTGCATCGACGACACGGTAAACCAACTCGTCTTCGACGGGCGGGCCCCAGTCGACGACCACCTGGGTGCGAAGCCGGCTCTCTTCGGGCAGCGGCCGGCCACGTCGAATCTTGCCGGTCAGTCGACCCCAGCCCAGGGGACTCCAGACGACGGTCCCGACGCGCTGATCCAGCGCCAGCGGCATCAACTCCCACTCGTAGTCGCGGCCGATGAGCGAGTAATACGCCTGGTGCGCTACGTATCGTTCGAGGCCGTACTTCCCGGAGAGCGCGAGCGACTTCATCAGGTGCCAGCCCGAGAAGTTGGAGCATCCGATGTAGCGGATCTTGCCGGCGCGTACGAGGTCGTCGAGCGTGCGCAACGTCTCTTCGATGGGAGTGCGCGCGTCGAAGCCGTGGAGCTGGTAGAGATCGATGTAGTCGGTCCCGAGCCGGCGCAGGCTGCCCTCGACGGCGTTGACGAGATGGTGGCGCGATGAACCGACGTCGTTCGGGCCTTCACCGAAGCGAAAGGTTCCCTTGGTCGAGATGATGACGCGATCCCGTCTTCCCTTGATCGCCTGCCCGAGGATCTCCTCGGCCTGCCCGCCGGAGTAGACGTTCGCCGAGTCGAACATGGTGAGACCCGCGTCGAGGCAGATATCGACGAGCCGTGTCGCGTACGCCGCGCTGCTGGCTCCCCATGCCTTGAAGAACTCGCTGTTGCCGCCGCCAAAGGTTCCGGTGCCAAGGCTCAGGACGGGCACCATGAATCCAGAGCCACCCAGCTGTCGCTGTTCCATCGATGTGCTACTCGTTGATGGCGACCGGTTCGTCGTCGGGGTTCAGGTTGGTCATCTCGGCTTCGATGAGCTGCTCGCCGGCCGCCGCGGGCACGCCCTGAGAGAACTGGACAGGCGGAAGAAACAGCGTCGCCACGAGGCCTGCGCCCGAAACGACCGCTCCCGCGACGAAAACGCGATGCAGCGCCGCAGCGAATTGATCGCGCACCGGCCCGGTCAACGCGAGGGCTCCCGATGCGAGCGCGCTTTCGGCGCCGCCGGGCAGCGCAATGCCGGAGAGGCCGCGGGCGAGGATCGCGCCCATGGCGGCCACGCCCAACGCTGCTCCCACGCTCCGCGAAAACTGATTGAGCGAGGTGGCCAGTCCCAGTTGGGAGCGGTCGACCGCATGCTGCACGGCAAGCAGGAGCGACAGCATCTGCGTGCCCATCCCGGCCCCGAGGATCGTGCAGCTGACGAGCAACAACGTCCGGGATGATTGGCTGTCGAGCAGGCTGAGGCCGACGAACCCGGCGGTCATCAGGACACTGCCACCGATTGCCGATATGCGGTAGCCGAGACGAACCGTCATTCGAGCGGCGACGATCGACATCACCACCCAGCCGAGGAAGAGTGGCGTCAGCACCTGGCCGGCCTGTGTCGCGGTGCCGCCTTGAACGCTTTGCACGAACAGTGGAATGAATGCGATCGCGCCGAACATTGCGATGCCGACCAGGAAGACCACCACGATCGTCCGCGAGATCACCGGCAGGCGCACAAGCGCGAGCGGGAGGATCGGCTCGACCGCTTTACGCTCGGCGACGACGAAGCCGCCGAGCAGCACGACGGTCGCGACGACCCAGGCGAAGGTCGAACCGATGTCGCCGCCGAGTGCAATCAGAAGCGTGCTGATCCCCGAGAAGAGCAACGCGGCACCCAGCCAATCCACTTGAACGTTTCGAGTGATGCGTGACGCAGGGTAGGCAAGCGCGATGACCGCCATGCAGCAGAAGCCGAAAGGCACGTTCAGGTAGAAGACCCAGCGCCATGAGAGCGCGTCAGTGATGTAGCCGCCCACGAGTGGCCCGGCGATCGACGCGACGCCCCACACGCCGCTGAAGAGCGCCTGCGTTCTCGCGCGTTCCGCCAGCGTGTAGAGCTCGCCGACGATCGTCATGCTCATCGGGATGATCGCGCCGGCGCCAAGGCCCTGAATGCCGCGGGCCGCGATCAGCGTGAACATGTCCGTCGCGGCTCCTGATATGACCGAGCCGACGAGAAACACCGCGACGCCGACCAAGTACAGGCGGCGCCGTCCGTATAAGTCCGAGAGGCGTCCCCAGATCGGGACCGAAGCAGTCGACGTGAGCAGATACGCCGAGAACACCCAGCTGTAATGCGCCAGGCCGCCAAGCGTCGCGATGACCGTCGGCATCGCGGTGCTGACGACCGTTGCTTCCAGTGCGCCGAGGCTCATGCCGAGCAAGAGTCCGGCCGTGATCGCTCGCCGGCGAGGAAGACTGACCTGAAGATGTGGGATGGCGTGAGACACGCTGATCAGCGTACCAGAAAGTGGGAAGGTAGAAGTTCAAAGTGCGGAAGTAAGTGGGAAGTGCAACGGGGTTGCTCGGGAGTACGGTGTACACTTCGCCGCATGCATTCCACCCGAACGCTCGCCGTTCTTTTCGGAGTATTCCTGGTGTGTGTGCCGTCGGCATCCGCCGCCACATGTGAGAGCCTCACCTCTCTCGCCGTGCCGCACGGAGTCGTCACTCTTGCACAGACCGTTGCGCCCGGGGCATTCACACCGCCGAGCGGGCGTGGCGGCGGACCGGCGGGCGGGCAGAGCCCGTTCGCAAAGCTCGGTGCGTTCTGCCGCGTGGCCGTGACTCTCAAGCCGGCGGCGCAGTCCGACATCAAGGCGGAGGTCTGGCTGCCTTCGGCCGGATGGAACGGCAAGCTTCAGGTCGTCGGCAACGGTGGATTTGCGGGAACGATCAGCTATCCCGCGATGGCCAACGCGCTTGCCGCTGGCTATGCGTCAGCCAGTACTGACACCGGGCACACCGGCCCATCGTCCAACACGTTTGCGAATGAAGATGTCCTCGCCGACTTCGCGCACCGGGCGATCCATGAAACGGCAGTCGCCGCGAAGGCAACGGTCGGCGGATTCTTCGGCGCGCCTCCGAAGCTGTCGTACTTCAACGGCTGTTCGACAGGTGGACGCCAGGCGGTGACGGCGGCACAGCGATACCCCGACGACTTCGACGGTATCGTGGCGGGTGCACCTGCCAGCCATACGTCGACCCAGGCGTTTGGGCAGATCTGGTTCCACCAGGTGCTGGCCGATCCGGCATCCGCGATGCCGCGCGAGAAGTTGACCCTGCTGCACGAGGCGGTGCTCGACTCGTGTGACCAGCTCGATGGCGCCAGGGACGGCGTGCTCGAGAATCCGCTTGCGTGTACGTTCGATCCACAGGTGCTCGCCTGCAAGCAGGGCAGCGACCCTGCGTCGTGCCTCACGCAGGCGCAGGTCGATGGTGTGCGTCGTATCTACGCAGGCGCGTCGAATCCGCGAAACGGGCAACACGTCTTCGCCGGGCTCGAACGCGGAAGCGAGCTGGGATGGAACCCGACGCCGGTCGGTTATGCGGCCGACTACTTCAAGTACATCGTGTTCAAGGATCCCAACTGGGATCCGAAGACGCTGAACTACGACTCGCACGTCGAGCAGGCGAGCAAGGGCGCCAATCTCGTCTTCGACGCGACCGACGCCGACATCAGCCGCTTCACGAAGCGTGGCGGGAAGTTGATCATGTACCAGGGGTGGGCCGAGCCCGGCATTCCGCCGGCTAACCTGGTGAAGTTTTACGGGCAGATTCAGCAGAAGACGAGCGGCGCGAAAGACTCGGTACGGGTCTTCATGGTGCCGGGCATGGGGCACTGTGGCGGCGGCAACGGCACGAGCACCTTCGACATGGTCGCGGCGCTCGATGCCTGGCGAGAAGGTGGCAAAGCCCCGGAGCAGGTCAACGCCTCGCGTGTTCGAGAGGGCAAGGTCGATCGTACGCGTCCGCTGTGTGCGTGGCCAGCGGTGGCGAAATACAAAGGCACTGGCAGCATCGACGATGCCGCCAGCTTCGTTTGTACGCTCTCGAACAACTAATTCGTCGTCATCGCGACGTTGAGTGTGGTCGTTTCACCGGGCCGGATGGTGATATCGGTCATGTACGTCCGATAGCCATCCTTTCGAATCTGCACGTGATGCACGCCCGGACCGAGTTGCACGACGAGCCGCTCGTTGTCGCCGGAGTTCTCCCACGACTCACCATCGATCGTGATGCTCGCGTCGCCGGGCTGAACACGCAGGGCGAGCGATCCGAAGTCGGACGGTGAGGTCCGACCGGGATCCGGGTTCGGTTCTGCGTCGCGATCGGGTGGTGCGATCGGAGGCTGACGCCGCGACGAGCGCACCTGCTCCCTGGGTCGTTGCTTCACCTCGGGCCGGACCGGTTCGGCCTCACCAGGTCCGAGCGTTTGCATCGTGTGCCGCACGTTGAACGTCTTGCCTGGCTGCAGATACACCTTTTGTTGATAGCTGCGGTGTCCCGGCAGGAATACTTCGAGACTGTGCTCACCTGGCTGAACATGCAACCGCTGGAACGTGCCGTCGAAGCTATCGACAGTGCCGGCGTAGTAGCCGTCGATGAAGACTTCCGCTTCGCGCTGAGGTATCTGAAGCCGCAGCGAGCCGCTGCTGTCATAGGGGTACCCGTAAAAGGGGTAGTACCCGTACGCATAAGGGTACCCGCAGCACGGGAATCCGACTCCGACCGAGAAGGCCCAGGGGTACGTGTAATAGCCGCCGTAGAAGCCCCACCAGTACGGACGGTACCCGTACCAATACGGGCTCGCGTAGTGCGCCGGGTAGACGGCGGGACCCCGATAGTACCCGCCTCCGTGCGCAACGGGCCGAGAGGCGACCGGGCGCGACACCGCCACCCGCGACTGAGCGTGGCTTTCGACGGGAACAAGCAGAACCGTGAGTGCGGCTGCGCAGACCGAGGTGGCAGCCGTTCGTAGGAGAGGTGTCACGAGAGCCTCCGTTGGCAATCTACGAGTCTTCGCAGGCAACGGTTGTGCCGCCAGGACATCACCGATTTCGCCGTTTCCCTGAATGAAAATAGCACGGCACAGTCGCCCCGCGGCGACAGATGTCATAGCGAGTGGACGAGGATGCGGGGTTTTCAGGGGAGCTCGATCTCGAATACGGCTCCGTTCTCGTTCCGCGCGCTGATCCGTCCCCCATGACGTTCGACGATGGCCTTGACGATCGACAGCCCCAATCCGCTGCCGCCCGCCGCCTTTCGCGCCGCATCGACCTTGTAGAACCGCTCGAAGATCAACGGCAGGTGCGCCTCGGGAATGCCAGGACCCGTATCACGAACAGTCAGCAGTGATCCCCCAGGCCCTCGGGAACTACCCAGGTGAATCTCGCCACCATCGGGCGTGTGGCGAAGTGCGTTGGCGGCCAGGTTCTGCAATGCCTGCTCGAGACGGTCCGGATCGCCGTTGACCTGTTCGGCGCCGGGCGCCACGTGTTGCACCAGTCGAATGCGACGTTCCCGCAACTCACGCTCATGACGCGCGCCGACGCGCATGAAGAGTGCGTCGACATCGACCCGATCGTGCCGCATCGATGTCCCCCCACCCTCGAGCCGCGCGAGGTCCAGCAGGTCGCCGATGATGTGCTCGAGCCGATGCGTCTCGTCGGTGACGATCTGCAGGTAGCGTTCACGCGTGGGCGAGTCGAGCTGCAGTTCCGACATCGCGAGTGTTTCGATGTACCCGCGCATCGCGGTGAGCGGTGTCATCAACTCGTGCGATACGTCGGCCAGCAGTTGCCGGCGCGCGGCGTCGGACCGTTCGAGCGCACGGGCGCGGCTCGTCAGCTCGTCAGCCATCTTGTTGAACGAGCGCGCCACGACGGCGACCTCGTCACCGCCGGCGTCGGGGGCGCGGGCATCCAGTTCGCCAGCACCGAGCCGCTCGGTGGCATCCTGCACGGCCCTGAGACGCCGTCGCGCCGGACCGAACACCACGAAGGCGATCACCATCATGCCGACACCCAGCACACCGGCGGCGACGGGCGCCATCGTCGGGCCAAGCCTCGTGAGGGTCCGCCAGAACGACGGCCCGCCTGGCAGGACGATCACGCGGCCGACCGGCATGCCGTTCACCAGCACGAGCGCAGACTCTCCGCGCCGCGGCGGCGGTGGACGTCGGGGTGGCGGTGGACGTTCATCGTTGCCATCGCGAGCGTCGATTTCGGGTGGCGGTGGTCCGGGACCTCCCCGTCGGCCGAATCGGCGAGGACCATCGTCCATGAACCGGCGTTCCTCACGGACAGCCTCGAGTAGTGCCTCCGGTACATCGTCGTGATTCGAGAACGTGCGACCGTCCCGCATGACGACGACGAAGGTTTGCAGCGTCTCGCCGTATTGCTCGGGGAGATACGTCTCGAGATCGAGGCCGGGGCTGGCGTTGATCGCCGCGCTGACGTCGGATGCCACGAGCGCCGCAAGCCGCCGAGGTGAGCGGGCCGGCATCGAGCCTGCGATCCGATCGGTCATCCAGAGAAAGAGCGCGCCTTGCGCCGTGAGCATCAGCGCGAGGAAGGCAAACAGTCCGAGGGCGATGCGCCAGTACAGGCTTCGGTACCAGAGAGGCCTCGTCGCGCCGTGCCCTGAGAAGGTGTCGTTCACGCTAGACGTCCGCTGCTTTGTACCCGGCTCCCCACACTGTCAGGATGACATCCGGGTCAGCCGGACTGCTCTCGATCTTCTTGCGCAATCGCTTGACCAGTGTGTCCACGCTGCGCACGGTGACGAAGGTCTGGTCTTTCCACACTTTGCTCAGCAGCGATTCCCGACTGAAGACGATACCCGGGTTGCTGACGAGCACGTACAGCAATTCGAACTCGTTGAATGTCAGTCCGACGTCGCGGGTCCCGATTCGCACCCGGCGTCGCGCGGGATCGACCTCGATGTGCTTATAGCTCACTGGTCCGGTCGCAGATCCGGCGGCGGCGCGCGCCTGTGACGCCTCGCCGCGGCGCAGCAGTGCCCTGACGCGCGCGAGCAGTTCGCGGATGCCGAATGGTTTGGTCAGGTAGTCATCGGCGCCGCTGTCCAGCCCCAGCACCTTGTCCGACTCCTCGCGCCTTGCGGTCAGCATGAGAATCGGCGTGTCGGCATTGGGTGAATCACGCCGGATGGCCCGGCAGACGGTCACGCCATCGAGGCCGGGAAGCATCAGGTCGAGGATGATGAGATCGAAACGGCGTTCGCGCGCGAGGGCCAGCCCGCCATCGCCATCGGATGCCTCGACGGGGACGAGTTCCTCGAGGCGCAGATGGAGTGACACGAGCTCGCGGATGTTGGCCTCGTCCTCGACAACGAGAACGGTCGGTCGTGGGCTGACGGGGCTGGCCATGGGACGGAACCAGCTTCAGTCTAGCGCCGGAGCCGTGGCAGGCCCGTGATTCAGATGTGACGAAACGAAGGCAGCTACGGTGGCGGCTGATACAGGTCGAAGACGCCGTCGACCTCGATCAGGCGCAGGCTGAATGCCCGTCGTGCGAAATCGATCAGCGGCTGGGAAGCTCGTCCGCGATCGACGATCACGAACCCAATCTTGGCATCACGAACGAACGCCCGGCCACCTGCGATCAGCGCGGCTTCGCGTTCCGGCGGAATCGTGCCCCCTTCGCTCAACACGATCAGCGCGTCGACCATGTCGTTGCGCCGGACCCGTGAGATGTTCTCATTGCCCACGCGGGACAGGTACCCGCCTATCAGCGGCTTGCCGTGGACTGTTTGAACGAACTGCGTTCGCGCCGAGAAGTTTCCGACGCTGAATGTCCCGTCACGAACGCCGGTCGGCAGTTCGAGCACGCGCACATCTTCCCGCGCGGCGGCGACCTGTTGGTAGAACTTCGGCACCGCCGCGGAATGCAGCGTGAGGGGTGCGGGCAGCAACTCTGCGAGGAGGACGACGGCGACTGCCGCCAGGATCAGGGGACGTCGCTTCGGGTACCTCCGACCAAACCACTCCAGCGCCGCGGCGAAGAGTACGGCCACCGCCAGCATCATCACGACCGAGAAACGCGACGGTGTCCGCGCGAGCCCGAGCAGCGGCACGTACCGCAGCACTGCCCACGGTCCCGGGATGTACGTGTTGATGCCCGCGATGTGAACGAACGGACCGAGCGCAAGCGCGCCAAACGCCACGGCCAATGCCGCCCACCATCGTGAAGGCCGCCATCCTGTTCGCCAGGCGACGATCAGTACCACGAGTACGACGAGCGGGATGGAGACAACGCTCTCGAGAAAGCCGCCCTGGAACGACATCAGCCAGTCGGCGATCCAGTCGGGCGTCAGGGGATGATTCGGGTTCGGGATGATCAGCGCGAGCACGTCCACGCCCGCGGGACTGCTGCGCCATGGCGTGCCCGGCACGACGAGGTCGCCGGTGATCCGCTTTCCCACTGCGTACAACACGGGCGACAAGAGGGCAGTCGTCACCAGGCCTGCGGCGACGGTGAGAAACGCCAGCCGCCACGCGTCGTGCCCGGCTCCCGGACGTGGTGAGGCGCGCACGTGCCAGGCGACCCGCATCGACGCCAAGGCAGTCAGGATGAGCATCGGCGTGTACAGACTTCGCGCAGAGATCGAGAGACCGAAGATCGTGGAGGTAAAGCCGCCGGTCAGCGCTATGGCACCCACCAACCCGGCGACAGACAGGAGCAGAACGTCAATGGCCCAACGCACGGCTCGTGCCCGCCCCGACTGAGGACTGCCGTGTATCGCAAACACCCGGGCGACGAGGAAGACAGCTCCAATGAGCAGGCAGTACACCGCATAGTAGACGTCGGTCGTGGCGGCCCAGGCGACCACGCAGCCAAGTACGGCGGCATCGCGAAAGCGCTCATGTCCGTCCGCTTTCATCAGCACGAGCAGAAAGATCGCCAGGGGGGCCGCGGCGACGAGGCTGAAGTGCCCCATGCCGCGTGTCACCAGCAGCGGGCTCCAGGCGAAGAGGAGGCCGGCCAGCCATGCTTCCGCAGATCGGCCGGTGACGTGACGCGTCAGCAGGAATGTGGCGTACGCCGTCAGCACCGACATCAGGAGAAAGATGACGTTGAAGGTTGCAACAACTCCGAGCACGCCGGACAGCGGCAGAGCGAGCAGGTTCTGAAACGCCGTGTAGTTGTGCAGGCTGAGATTCGCCTCGTCCGTCAGCGAAAAAATCGAATGCGTGAAGTAGGGGAGCCGGCGATGCACGAGGATCTCGTGCTGGAACACCCACTGGTTCCACACGTACACCCCGGTGTCGCCGTCAGGTGGTCCTGTGAGGTTGGTGCCGAGATGGAGCGCGAGCGGCCAGGAAAAGGCGAGCGCCGTCGCGACGTAACCGGCCAGAACGGCGAGGTGTAAGCCTGCTCCGCGTCGCCAATTCATCTGCAGGGACGCCCCGGAGGATAGCAGAAAACTGCTACGTCCAGTCCTTGATCGTGATCAACGTGCCGAATAGGAAAAGGCAGTTACTCACGAGCACCGTGGGACCTTCTAACCAGAAACAGGTAGAGGTGGGCCTTTTGGAACCACCTCTACTTCCTCTCAAATAACCAAACATCACGTGCGACGGGGGTTGTAGAATCGCCGTCGCTTTGCGCTGCTCCCCGCCTCGCATTGCGTGGGTTCTGAACTCGAGGACGTGCGACGCGTACGTCTTCGCCTGAGT